>JBMFUH010000317.1:0-7324 GCA_049966735.1 Isosphaeraceae bacterium | reverse complement strand
GCAACCGTGTTCTTGATCCAGCAAATCGGGACTCACACGACCATGAAGACCGTGTACACGACGGGTGAGGCTGCAAAGATCTGCAAGGTCAGCCAGCAGACGATCATACGCTGTTTTGATTCAGGACAGCTCAAGGGCTTCCGAGTTCCCGGGTCGAGATTTCGCCGGATTCCCCGGGATGCCCTTTACCGGTTCATGAAAGAGAACGGGATTCCGACCGACGCCCTCGAGAGCGGCCGACGCCGGATTTTGATCGTGGACGACGATCAGGCCGTGGTCGATCTGATCTCGGAGGTTCTGGCCAGCGACGCGCGGTTCGAGTACAAGGTCGTGAACAACGGATTCGGGGCGGGCATGCTCGCCAAGGAGTACCACCCTGACCTCATCATCCTTGACGTGATGCTACCAGACATCAACGGTCAGGCGGTTTGTGAGCTGATCCGCCGCGATCCCACGATGTCGGACATCAAGATCATCTGCATTTCGGGGATGGTTGAGGAAGACAAGATCGAGGACCTGCGCAAGTCGGGGGCCGACGACTTTCTGCACAAGCCGCTGGATATCGATGAACTGATCCGGCGGATCTGCCGACTCTTGGATATGGAGACAAGCGCCATCGCCTAGTCATTCGCCCCCAGGGCGTTGCCCTGGGCTGTTTTGTTCCGCCCCTTCAGGGTCCGGGCATTTGGTCCGCGGAGCGGACCCTACGATACTGCCCACTGCCCACTGCCCCCTTGCGGGAAGGAGCCCGATTGCCGTGCGGTGCCATCCAGGAAGGAAGCCATCCTCCAGCGGCTTGCGCGTCCGCCTCGAGGGACTGGACCGGTTGCCGATCCGGCCGGCGACGGCCCGGCAGGTGATGACCGCGCTCGCCGATCGGTCTGGCGAGCCCGAGGATCAGCCTCCCGACTGGTCGGTGTTTCAGCCACTGTTTGGCCTCGATCCCGGCTGGGTCCTCCTGCAAGCCACAACTCCTGGTCCGTTCGATCCGATCCGGCTGGTCGCGGAGAGCCCGTGGTGGCCCGCGGGAAGTCTTTCCGATCCGGCCGCCGAGGCGTTTCAGCGGCTCTGGAGGCACTCCATCGCGGTCAGCATCGCCGTGAAGTCCCTGGCGAAAGAGGCGGGCGATCCCGACCCGGAGCGGCTGATCCGGGCCGGCCTGCTGCACGGACTGGCGCGCTGGGCCGTGGCCGCGATCGATCCGGAATGGATCGTCGGCTGGCTGGGTGAGCAGGATCCTCGGGCCCGGAAGCGGCGGGAGATTGCCGATCTCGGCGGCGAGTTCCCGGAGCTCGGTCGCCGACTGGCCCAACGCCTGGGTTGCGAACCTCTTGTTATCGATTGTGCATGGTTGCATGATCAGGCCGGAGAGCCGCTCATCAGGGCGGCTGCCGAGCCGGAGCAGATCGCCTTGCTCCAGCGGGCTTTCCGCTGGGCGGAGAGCACTCCCTGGGCGCTGGGGGCCGTGGCAGGTGCCGAAAGCATGCCCGCGGAACCGCACCTGCGCATCCTGGTTGCCGAGGTTCAAGCTCGTTGCGGCTCGCTCTTCGTGGCGGGCGATGCCACGGCTCACGAAGAGCGAATGACCCGTCAGACCGCCCGGCTGACGTTGCGGTTGGCCGAGACGTTGAAAACCAGCAAGACCCAGGAACGCCTGCTTCGGGCACTCGCGGAATCCGAGCCCACGGAGTCTGCCGAGCGGTGGGCGAGCCGGGCGGGAAGCGTCTGGTGCGCCGAGCCCGAAGTCACCACCGCGCGGGTGGTCTGGAGCGAAGATCACGGCAAGAAGTCTACTGACGGGCAAGCCGAGGCGATGGCGGAGAAGACGAACCCGTCGGCGGAGAAGACGAACCCGAGGGCGCCGTTGGCTCGCGAGCAGAGGTGTCCCGGACTGGCCTTTCCGTTGCTCGTCCCGGGACGAGCCCGCTGCGAGATCCAGCTCTGGTGTGATCCCAATCAGCCCGACCCGCGGCCTCGGCTTGAGTCCGCGCAAGTGCTCTCGGCGTGGAGAGCCTGGGCGGCAATGGTGGTGGACCGCAACGAGCTGGAGACGCGGCTTCAGGCCGTCTCCTCGGCCGTCCGCGACCACTCGGCCACCGAGGAAAGCCGTCTGCGCGATGCCAAGCTCGACGCCCTCGCCGAGTTCGCGGCGGGTGCGGGGCACGAGCTGAACAATCCTCTGGCGGTGATCGTGGGCAGGGCCCAGCTCCTGCTCGCACGGTCGCGGGACGCCGAGACCAATCGCTCACTCCGGATCATCCTCAGCCAGGCCCAGCGTTCGCACCGGATTCTCCGCGACCTGATGTTCGTGGCGAGGCCCCAGCCACCCAGACCTCGCGCGTGCCGTCCCTCGGAGGTATTGCGTTCCTGCCTGGCCGGTTTCCAGGAAGAATGCGATGCACGGGGCATCCGGTTGAGTAGCGAGCTGGAGCCGGGCGACTCACCTGCCTGGGCCGATCCCGATGCACTCTGCCACCTGGCCGAGACTCTCCTCCGCAACGCGATCCAGGCCACTCCTGGCGGAGGTCGTATCCAGGTTCGCTCGCGCAGGCAAGGGAACGAGCTGCGATGGTCGATCTGCGACAGCGGGCGGGGAATCAGCCCGGCGGAAGGGGCTCACCTGTTCGACCCCTTCTACTGCGGCCGCCAGGCAGGGCGGGGGCTGGGGCTGGGCCTTCCCCGCGCCTCGCGCATGGTGAAGCTGGCGGGAGGCACTCTGCACTGGACGTCGTCGATCGGCCAGGGGACGGTTTTCCAGGTGCAGCTTCCTCTGGAAAGCCCGCCCGAACAATCCTCGCGGGAGGTTCCGTCCGACCGCGATCTTCTGCCGCCGACGGCCAGCACGCCAAAGAACTAGGCACTCTGTGCCCGAGCCACCATCAGATCGGCGATCGCATGGCACTCGGGGCAGAGGAAGCTCACATTGAGCGGCTCGGAATAGTCCCAGTGGTGACGCTCAAGTCTGCGGCGCCGATGGCACCACACGCAAGAACGCGGCCGTTCGATCAGCCCGAGCGCCTCTCCCAACGCCGCGGCGTACCGCGCCGAGCGGGTGCGGATACGGCGGGGACGCAAGCTATCCAGGCTGATCTGCAAATGCCGGCCGAGTTTTGCCAGAAGTGCGCGACGGCGGTCCCGCTTTCGTTTCTTCATCGGTGGCGACCTGTGATTCGAGTTCACGAGAGTACGCTGACACGACGATGGGTCGTCGCTGCCCTCGCCTCTTTCTGGTCGTGGAAGGCGAGACGCGGCACGCCCAGCCCGAACCGATGCCAGTGATCATAGCAAAGGTTGTACCAGATACAATATGTCAGCGCACAAGGAAGCCTGAGGCGGGCTCGTGGACCCGTCCCCGCGCCCGGGCCGAACCTGCTGCCGATCATCCCGACACCGGCTTACGCATGGAGGTTCGACCGATGAAGAACCCGGGAAGTGATTGTAGGGTCCGCTGTGCGGACCAATCCCCAGCCCGCGCCCAGGGTCCGCACGGCGGACCCTACGAAGAGCCATCGATACGAGAAACGCTCTAGCTCTTGACGAATTGTTCACGCGCCAGGAGCGCCGCGCCGAGGATGCCGGCGTCGTCGCCCAGGGCGGCACGCTCGATCTTGATATGGCCGGCAGGGTCAGTGAGGACCTGGGTCCGAGCGGCCGTGCGCGCCAGCTCGACCCAGGGATCGCCCAGCGCGTTCACCACTCCGCCGCCGATGATCACGATCTCGGGGCCAAGCACGTTGATCAGGCTGCCCAGGCCGAGACCCAGGTAATGAGCAGCGCGTTGCACGGCCTTGAGCGCGACGGGATCCTTGGCGGCAACGGCTTCGGCCAGGTCTCCGCTCTTGAGCCGGCCTCCCTTGCGCGCCATCTTGGCCGAGAGCACAGTCGGCGTGCCCCGGCGCACGGCCTTGTTGACTCGCCGCTGGATGGCCGTCTTGCTGGCCATCGCCTCCATGCAGCCCTTGGCGCCGCAACCGCAGACCGGTCCGCCAGCCTTGACGACCATGTGCCCCAGCTCGCCGGCGTTGCCGGTCGACCCGGTGACGATCTCGCCTCCCTGGATGATGCAGCCGCCGATCCCCGTGCCGACGAAGGCGGCGATGAGGTCGCGATAGCCCCGTCCCGCGCCCAGGCGAAACTCGGCGTAGCCACCCACGCGGACGTCGTTTTGAACCAGTACGGGCCGATCGAGCACGGCGGCAAGCTCGGGGCCGATCGGGTAGTTCTTCACGTCGAGATTGGCGCTGAAGAGAATGACCCCCGTGTGGACATCCAGGGGGCCCGGGGAGCCAATGCCCGCGGCGGCAATGTCCTCGCGGGAAACACCCGCCGCCTCGATCGCCTCGTTCACGCACTCGGTCATCGCCTGGAGAATCGCCGGCCCACCTTCCTTGGCGGGGGTGTTGCGCTTGCCCCGCCCGAGGATCCGGTGATCGGCGCTGACCACGGCCGCCAGGATTTTTGTTCCACCCAGGTCCACTCCGACCACGGGTGGTCCGCCCCCTTGCCACGTCATTCTAGAGCGCTCCGTTTCAATCCACGCTCCGTTGAAAGCGACAGGTGAGGATAACGCAAGACAGCGCGATTAACAAGCTCCGGCGCTCGGGTTCCCCCAGTTTAACCGATGGAGACCGACTTCGATATGCAGGAAAGACGAGTCAACGAGTCAACGAGAGGCAGCCCGCACGCGGCGGCCGTGCAGTTGATTGAGCAGCCCCACGGCCTCGTCGACGATGATCTCGCCACTGCCCCGCGCCAGGAAGCTTTGCAAGCCCATCCAGACCTGATAGCCCCCGCGATCGAACGCCCGGGCATCGGGAATGTAGCCGACGTAGTCGTTGGCCAGCTCGCAGACGAACGTGTACCGATAGGGCGACCGCCGCTTGATCTCCTGGCCCAGAAGCGTGAAGAACTCGCCCGGCACGCCCACGATCGCCACGTCGCCCAGCACGATGGCCTGGACCCACGTCTTGCGGATCTCCCCCTGCCGTGGGGCCAGCGTCTTGCGCATCTCGCGGAACGTGTCGATGACCCCCTGGGCCCCTTTGGGGTCGGCAATCCGCTTGGTGCAGTAGGCGACAACTTGCCTGTCCGCCTGGGCCTCATCGAAGGTGCGCACTCGCAGCGCGATCTCCTTGCGCGCTGCCTGGATGCGCCTGATCGGCCGCTCCCGGGCCTTCTCCAGCGCGTCGGCAAGGGCCGCCTTGATCCGGAACGTCGCCTCGGTGCCCGTCAGGTTCAGGTTGTGAGTCGACCCCGACGCCCCTTCGAAGAAGATGACCGTTCCGCCCTTCTCCTGCTCCAGCTCCTGGGCGGCCAGGCCGTAGAACGACGGCGACCGCACTCCCGGCTTCCTGGTGCCGATCGTATGGGTCGAGTGGTTGAAGAGCACGGCCTCCAGCGCGCCTCCCGGCCGGCGAAACGCCAGGACCGGCAGTTCGGGATCGAAGGGCCCGGTGGGGCGCACGGCGTCATTGCGCGGGCCGATCCAGTAGATCGTCCCGTCACCGAGCAAGAGCCGGCTGTTCTGGCCTACCGACGATTCCTCGCCCAGCCGGAAGAGGAACGTGCAGGGCGCCAGCCGCCGAGAGGCCGCCACGCCCGCCGCGACGATCTTGTCCTCGACCTGGTGCGTGAAGGCTTCCTCCCGACGATAGCCGTGAACCGTCACGGTCGTCGGGGCATGATGCGTATGAGTCGCGTTGATCAGAATATGATCGAATGGAATTCCAGTTTCCCGTTCCAGCCGCCTGGCGGCGCGATCGAGGATGTCGCGCTCGATCATCAGCACGTCGCAGGCGACGAGGGCGACTCGATCGCCGGCGGGGCTCTCGACGACCACGGCCGACGCCCGCAGCTCACCTTCCTGACCGTGGGCCTTGCCCGGGCCGATCCCACCGCCGATCACCAGCGAGTCGTCGGCCTGGAGCACCGCCTTGGCCGCGCCGGCTTTCAGCTCGCCCGCCCAGAGCGAGGGCGACAGGACCGACCAGACAACCGCCGTGCCGAAGAGGAGCAATCTCATGCGTTCACCCCTTGTTCATCAATCACTGGAGAGCAGCCGCTCGAGTTCGGCGGCGTCGATGGTTTCTTGGTCGATGAGGCGCGTGGCGATCCGGTCCAGTTCGCTCCGCCGTTCCTCCAGCACGCGGCGGGCCCGCGCCTGGGCTTCCTCGATGATCCGGCGAACCTCGAGGTCGATTTCCCGGACGGTCTGCTCGCTCCATTTCCGGTCGGTCCCGTCCGGAGAAGCCAGGCCGGAACCGCCGACATAGTTGAGCCGGCCCACGACCGGGCTCATGCCGAACTCGACGACCATTCTCGAGGCGATCTGAGTTCCGCGCTTCAGGTCGCTGGAACAGCCGTCGGAGGCTTCGCCCAGTGCCAGCTCCTCGGCCAGGCTCCCCGCCAGCAGGCTGCTGATGGCGCTGCAAAGGGCCGTCCGGGTGTGCAGCAGCCGGTCTTCCTCGGGGCGATAGAGCGTGTAGCCCAGAGCGCCGCTGCCCCGACCATGGATGTTCGAAGCGCTTGGTCACTGGCCTGGTGGCGGGGGCAAGAGGTCGGCGACGGGGATCCGCAGGGCGGGCAGGTTCCCCAGCTCGATCCGGGCGGCCTCGGCGGGGCCGAAGTGGGCCTCGTGGAGATAGCGGCCGGTCGATGGGTCGGGATCGGTGTAGACTTCGACGCGACCGGCGCGGAGGTTGATGATCCAGTAGACGGGGATGCCGGCGCGGGCGGACCGCTCATAACGGATGCCACGGTCGTCGGCAATGCTCGAGTCGGCAACCTCGGCGAGGAGAGCCAGATCGGCGGGGCCGGGGTGCCTGCCCCGCAGCGCGGCCCGCGTGAGGCGGACGATGGCGATGTCGGGCTCGGGCTCGTCGTAATCGGGAATCCGCACGGGTTGCTCCTGGCGGGCGTGCCAGCCGGCGGGCAGTCCGGCGTCGAGGAGCGACTTCAAGGACTCGACAGCCCATGTGTGGTCGGGGTTCTTGGGCATCTTGCGCACCAGGATTCCGCCCAGCAACTCCACGCGTGCGTGTTCGCCGATGGTTCCGAGCTGGACCATCTGGTCGTACTGATCGACCGTGATGCGGTAGACGTCGGCCGGCGACGGGAGGGTCAGCGGGGCGGGTTGGATGAGGACAGTGCTCACGGGTCATCTCCTGCACGAGTGGAGGCGGCGCCAGCCCTTACGACTTCGAAACCTTGCCCGCGCCGGCTTTCAGCTCGCCCGTCGAGAGCATTGGCGGCAGGACAGTCCAGACAAGTGCCGTGCCGAAGAGGAGCAATCTCATGCGTTCACCCCTTGTTCATCAATCACTGG
>JBMFUH010000316.1:0-7339 GCA_049966735.1 Isosphaeraceae bacterium | reverse complement strand
AGCCGATCCGAAGCCGATGGACCAGCCTTTGCCTCCCTCGGCCGAGGAGTTACCGCCTTTGCCCCCTGCTGGCGGCAGTGCCGCCGCGACCCAGGGAACGGGTCCCGGGGGACCGGCGTCGAGTGGCTCCCCAGGGCCGGACTCTGGCAAGGAGCCTGTCGCCAAGGCCGAATCCAAGCCTGCCCAGGAAGCTCCGCCGGCTCAGGCTCCCCCTCCGGCAACCCCCCCCGTGACCGTGACCGCTGGTGCTCCTGCTCCATCGCCCGCTGCCCAGCCTGCGCCGGCTCCCGCGGCTGGAGCTGTCCAGCCTGCGCCGGCTTCGGATGCTGGAGCTGCTGCCCAGCCTGCGCCGGCTCCCGCGGCTGGAGCTGCCCAGCCTGCGCCGGCTCCCGCGGCTGGAGCTGCCCAGCCTGCGCCGGCTCCCGCGGTTGGAGCTGTCCAGCCTGCGCCGGCTCCCGCGGTTGGAGCTGCCCAGCCTTCTTCACGATCGGTTCCGCCCGCTCCCGCCGAGCGATCGTCCGTGAACCCTCAACCCGCACCCCTCGCCGAACCGGCTCAGGCGAAGTCCGATCAGGGTGCCGGTTCGGGGACGATGTCCGCTCCACTCTCGGCAACGGGTCCCTTGCCGGAAGCCGGAGTGAAGGAAAGCTCAGGCGGCAATCTCATCATCGCTCCGGGGTCGGCTGCCCCCGGGGTAGCCGGCTCGGAGGGGTCTCAGGGGCCGGCTCCGGCTCCTGCTTCCGGGGGCTCCACAGGCGTTGCCGGCGGGCTGAATCAAAAGCCTCTTCCTGGCTCAATCGAGGCACAAACTCGCATCCCGGAGCGCAAGAATCCTCCCACTTCACTCAGTCCTGATCTTCAGCGCAGCGTCGAGGAAGTTGCCCGCAAGCAGACGAGCGAGGAGAACGATTACATCCGACGTCTGAGTCAACCCTCCACGCCATCCATGAATGTGATCGGGGTTGAGAAAACTCCGACTCAGGTCGACATCAGCCGGGCTCCCAGCCCATCGGAAGCGCGACCCATTCGCGCCATTCCCGTACCCGAAGACTGGGTGCCGCTGGCCCGCCGCGAGTGGAGTCCCTCGCGGAAATACTGGGCCGCCGCGGCAACGTGCCACATGCCGCTCTACTTTCAAGATCCGATGCTCGAGCGGTATGGTCATAGCGTCGAGACCTATTTCGGCCCGACGGGTCGGTACCTGACCTACCCGGTCGACGATCCCAAGCAGAGCACGCAGCGAAATCAGATCATCCAGACGCCGTTTTCCATCGGCCGCTTCGCGTTTCAGATCCTCACCTGGCCCTATGCCCTGATCGTGGACCCACCATGGGAAGCTCAGTATGATCTGGGTTACTGGCGGCCTGGCGACAGGATTCCCACGGACCTCTACTACCAGCCGCTCACCGGAACAGGTCCTCCTCTGCGAGGCCGCAGCTACTGAAAGGCGAGCGGAAAAACCGGTCTGGCAGCCTGGGCAAAGGGGGTGGCGAGGGCTTTTGACCAGAAACCCTCGCTGCTCCGCTTACCAGGCAACTTCCGCCGGCCACATCCATTCTCCGGACCGACGGACATTTCATTCCCTACACAGTTGTGAATTTCCTGAGTAATTGGTCGATCTCCTGTTGAGACGTGTTACTCTGTCTTCTAAGATGAAGTACGGGGAGCGGTTCTAGCGATTCGATCAGGGATTGTCGTACGCCGGAAAGTACCAATCACGAGTCCGGGGCCAGGTGGGGCTCGACAATCACCGATCCTTCCCGCGTGAGGTTCGTGGCAACCGTCTGATTCGCAACCGAGGATTCTGCTGATGCCAGAAGATGATACCGTGGCGCCTGCCACTTGGGACTGGGGCGAGCAACGACTCACCGTGGGGCGTCACTTCATCCGGGACATGGAGACCCTCTGGTCCGAGGTGCTCAAGCTGGCCGCGGTGGTTGAGGACGCTCTCAACCAGAGCATCCGCGCCCTCTGCGACGGACGGCTTGAACTCGCCGATGAGATCAAGCACCAGAAACCCGCCATGGATCGCTGGGAAGTCCAGATCGAGCGGGAATGTGTTCGCGTTCTGGCCTTGCATCAGCCAGTCGCCTCGGATCTGAGACGCGTCGCCGCCGTTTTGAGAATCAACGGCGACCTGGAACGTCTGGCCGACCTGGCTCGTCATATTGCCAAGCGGATCAAGAAGCTCTCGACAGATCCTCAAGCATTTCCCATCCCCCAGCCGCTGGAAAACCTGGGACTGGAAGCGCTGAACCAGGTTCATGACAGCCTTGATGCCTTGACCCAGGCGAACGTCTCCCGAGCCCAGGCTGTCATGATCGCGGAGAAGAAAATCGACCGCCATTATCGAAGCGTTCTCAAGCTGCTCAAGCAAGAAATTGTCCAGCAACCCCAGCGCGTCAATACGTGGCTGCGGCTCATCAACACCGCCCGGAACATCGAGCGAATCGCTGACCACGCCTCGAAGATCGCGGAGGCGGTTATTTATCTCAAGGAAGGCGAGATCCTCCGTCATCGCCCCGCGCACGACGTTTCCCCCGAGCGAGCCCCCGTCCAGTCCAGTTCACCCAGCTAACAAGAAACGGTCAGCTCACGGGCTGAGGTGACACTCGCCTCGACCCCGCCGGGGCCGAGCGGACCCGGGTGTGCGCCCCGCCCTGCCAGATCTGGGCAGCGAAGCAGTACGCGGACGGACGACCCAGCCATATCCACGCGCTCCGGGACCGTCGACAGAAAAGTCGCACGCCTCCTGAGGACCGGTGCCGAGACGAGTTCGCGGCCACCCGGCCCGCGGAGGACAGTCGTCCCCCGGGGAGCCCGGGACCCCCGGGATGGTTCAACCGGGGCTGTTCGACGTAGACCTCACTCTCTCCCCTTGCACGAATCGTTAGAACCGGCTCACCCGGTAGGGTTTGACGTCAAGGAAGGGCGGTTCGTCGGCCAGCAGTTGGGCGACGAGCTTCCCCGTGGCGGGGGCCATCGACATGCCCAGCATGTTATGGCCGGCCGCGATCAACACGTTGTCCATGATCGGGCTGCGGTCGATGATCGGCAGACTGTCCCAGGTCATCGGCCGCCAGCCGTACCACGTTTCCTCGATCGGCTCGCAGTCCGGTTCCTTCAGGTAGGGAGCCGCTCCGTCACGGAGGAGCTGGAGCCGGGCCGGGTTCAAGCTGGTGTCATAGCCGGAGAATTCCATCGTCGAGCCCAGCCGGTACGCCGATTGAAACGGCGTGACGGCCACGCGGGTCTCCGGGAAGATGATCGGGTGAACGGGACAAGCCGAGGGCCGGGGCATGGTCAGGCTGTACCCTTTGCCGGGCTGGATGGGCACCTTGCAGCCGAGCTGGTCGGCCAGCGTCGGCGTCCAGGCGCCGGTGGCCACCACGAAGGCGTCGGCGGTGAGGCTCTCCTGGGTGGTGTCGGCGGCGACGGCCCGGTTGGTCTGTCTCCGAAACCGGCGCAGGCCGCAGTGCTCGCGGACGACCACGCCCGAGCTTTCCAGCACCTGGCGCAGGGCCTGCATCAGCCGGTCGGGGCGCAGGTGGGCGTCGTCCTCGTACAGATAGCCGCCGGCAAGCCCCGGCTTGAGCGCCGGCTCGAGTTCGACCACCGCGGCGCCGTCGAACCGGCGTGCCGGGCAGTGAAAGTGCTCGGAGAGGAGGCGGTCGGTCGGGGCGTACGCGTCCATCTGCCGCTGGTCGCGATAGACGAAGAGCAGCCCCTGGCGCTGCCACTCGCAGTCCAGGTGCTCGGCGTCGATCAGCTCCTGGTAGAGCGGGAGCGACGATTCGAGCAGAGGCTGGATCCCCCTGGCGGCGTGCATCATGTCCTTGTGGTTGCACCGCAGGGCGAAATGCAGGAGCCACGACCAGAGCGCAAGGTTCATCCGCGGCTTGATCGCCAGCGGCGCGTTCTTCTGGAGGAGTGATCTGAGCCCTTCGCCGACCATCCCCGGCTCGGCCAGCGGCAAGACGTGGCTGGGGCAGATAAACCCGCAATTGCCATGTGATGATCCACTGCCGAAGCCGGCTCGGTCGATAATCGTAACTTGCCAGCCCGACCGCGAGAGATAATAGGCGCAGGCCGCGCCGATCACCCCGCCGCCGATCACCACAACGTGATGTGACGACGTGCTCATTTTCTGATTCCTAGTGCAAAAGGATCATGAGGGTCGATGATCAGGGTGGTCTCGGCGCAGACGTAGGCCGATCCCCGAACTCTGGGCAGAACCCGGTCGCCATCGATCCGGAACGAACCCTCGAAGACACTGCCGATGAGACTCTCTTGCCGCCAGACCGCGCCGGGGGCGAGCTTGCCGTCGGCCGCCAGGCAGGCCAGCTTGGCGCTGGTGCCGGTGCCGCAGGGAGACCGATCGTAGGCCTTGCCCGGGCAGAGGACGAAGTTCTTGCTGTCGGCGCCGGCAGCCGTGGGGGGACCGAAGAGCTCGATGTGATCAATCTCGCCGTTATTGTCGCCGGTGATCCCCTGGGCGCTCAAGGCTTGGCGGATGCGCCAGGTGACGTCGGTGAGGCGTTCGGCGCAAGCCAGGTCGATCGTCTCGCCGTGGTCCTGCACCAGGAAGAACCAGTTGCCCCCCCAGGCGACGTCGCCGACATAGGACCGCAGGCCCAGCACGTCCACGGTGACCCCCTTGGCGGCGCGGTAGCTGGGGACGTTGTCAATCGTCACATGGTTGGGGTCGTGGAGCGTGATCGAGACGTTGCCGACCGGCGTCTCCAACCGGTGCGTTCCCGGGCTGATTTTGCCCAGGTGGGCCAGCGTCACGCCGACACCCATGGTCCCGTGGCCGCACATGCCGAGGTAGCCGACGTTGTTGAAGAAGATCACCCCCGCCGCACAGGCCGGGTCGACCGGTTCACAGAGCAGCGCGCCGACCATCACGTCCGACCCGCGCGGCTCGCCCGCGACCGCCGAGCGAAACGTGTCGTGTCGCGTGCGGAACACGGCCAGCCGCTCGGCCATCGAGCCGGAGCCCAGGTCGGGCCCACCGGCAGTCACCACCCGCGTCGGCTCGCCGCCGGTATGCGAATCGATCACCTGGACTCGCTGGATGGTTTCTGGATTCATCTCCCCTCCTTTCCGAGAGGCTAGTCGTTAGTGGGCAGTGGGCAGTGAATTCCTGATCCTGATCGTGCTCTTGATCCTGATCCTGATCCCCGAGGCGGCGGGGTCAGAGACCCGCGCCGCACGGGGGGGTAATCAATTGACAAGTTGACAAGATTGGAATCTTGTCCCACGAATGAACTGCCCAATGCCGACTGCCCACTAACCACTAACCCTTGGGTCTCGTCGCGATCCCCCGGCGGATCACGGCCAGGATGTGCTCGCGTTCCTCGCCGACTAACGGCAAGCGCGGAGGACGGACGCGTTCCGAGCCCAGGCCGCACTCCTGCACGGCGAGCTTGATGTACTGGACGAGCTTGATGTGTGTGTCAAGGTGCAAGAGCGGCATGTACCAGCGATACACCTTGAGGGCCTCGGCCCAGCGCCCGCTGGCGGCCAGGTCCCAGAGCAGGCGGTTCTCGGCGGGGAAGGCGTTGACCAGCCCCGAAATCCAACCTTCCACCCCCAGGAGCAGGCTTTCCAGCACAAGATCGTCGACCCCGCAGAAGAGGATATAGCGGTCTCCGCACACATTTTTGATGTCCGTGATCCGCCGGACATTCTCGGACGACTCCTTGATGGCCACGAAGTGCGGCTCATTGTCCAGTTCGGCGAACATCTCGGGGGTGATGTCCACATGGTACGCCACGGGGTTGTTGTAGATCATGATCGGCAGGTCGCTGGCCGCGGCGACCGAGCGGAAGTGGGTCATGGCCTCGCGCGGGTCCGACTTGTAAACCATCGCCGGCAGCACCATCAGGCCGTCGACGCCGGTTCGCTGGGCGTCGCGGGCGTAGCGGCAGGCCACGGCCGTCGTGCACTCAGCCACGCCCGTAAGCACCGGCACGCGCCCTTTCACGTGATCGACGGTCGCCTTCAGGAGCTCCAGCTTCTCCGGATACTCCAGCGAACAGTTCTCGCCCACGGTCCCGAGCATCACCAGGCCGTGAATTCCGGCCTTGAGCATGGCCTCCAGATGAGCGAGCGTTCCCGGAATGTCGATTGATTGGTCGGGATGAAACTGCGTCGTCGCCGCGGGGAAGACCCCTCTCCACTGCACGATCATGTCGAGAACTCCCTGATGGTTGCAGGCAAGAGTGGGAGATTCGCCTCCACTTGCCGGTCGATCTCGATGATACCCGATTGGCCGCCGGCGTTCGATTGCCCAGCGCGATGAACTTGCCCGTGCAGGCGCCCACGGTCGGGATGAAGGGCAGGCCGATGGTTCGTCCGCTGAACCATTGGTGGTTCTTCATGATCTCGATCTTGGTCTTGCCCGGCGGAACGAAGCCGAAGCGGCCGGTCAGCTCGGCGTAGATCGATTCCAGGTAGCGGCCCATGTATTTGCCGAGCAGTTCGTCCTGCGTCGGATCGATCAGCACGGTGTAGTGTTTCGCGTCTCGGCCCGCGTCGGGTCGGCCTGGGCGGCCAGCAGGAAGGCCCGCTCGACCGGCATGTACTTGCGGCGGTCGGCCAGCCGCTCACCGAGCGCGGCGTAGAAGGCGGCGGGCCGGGGATTATTACCGAGCGTTGCCAGCTCGGCCGCCTCCGCGCCGAGCGGGTCGACCAGGAGCTTGGCCGCTGGTGACGAGGGCCTGCTTGACCGCGGCGTCGGCGGCCTCCCAGTTTCCGCGATGGAACTCCAGTTCGGCCAGTTTGGCGGCGACATCGGCATTCTTGGGCTCCCGGGTCAGCAGCCCCTTCAGGAGGTCGATCGCCTTGGCGTACTCTCCCTGGCTGGACTGGCACTCGGCCTTGCCGTTGATGATGGCGACGTTCAGCTTGGGCGGCACGCCCCCGGCTGCTTCCGCGCCTCGCTGTCGACAGCGTTGAACGCCTCGTCCGCCTCGGCGTAGCGGCCATTCTGAAGCAGTCGCCGCGCCGGCTCCAGTTTCTTCAGATCGTCATTTCCCTTATCCGCCGGTGCCGCTGCCTGAGCCAGCACCGCCAGTGTCGCCAAGACGATCGCGTGTGCCATGTCAGGTGTCCTCCTCGGTGTCTTCTCAGATACCAAAGAGCGGTCTGAGATGGCGAGGCAGGTCACTGGCGAGGAGCTACCGTTGAAGTCCACATGACGGGAGGGACGATCGGGCGGAGGGGCGCCGAACCGAGGAGGTACTATCCGATAGGATAGGCTCTTCAAGAAAGCAGCGACACCAGCAATTCCCGGCTGCCTGTTTTTCCGCTGAAAACACGCTCCTTTTGATCT
>JBMFUH010000315.1:0-7347 GCA_049966735.1 Isosphaeraceae bacterium | reverse complement strand
CTCCTGGTCAACGAGCTCATCGGCATGCAAGAGGTCGTGCTCAAGTCCCTGGAAAAGAACTACCGGTCGATTCCGGGCCTCTCGGGCGCCAGCATTCTCGGCGACGGCCGGGTCTCCTTGATTCTCGACGTGGATGCCCTGATCACCATGGTTAGTCATTAGTCATTCGTCATTGGTCCTTGGTCCACGCTCGACCAATGGCCAAGGACCAAGGACCAAGGACCAATGGAAGCAAGCCTTAGCGAAACGCAGTGCCGCTTGATCTGGATGATCTTCGAGCGCGGGGCCGAGAGCGCCTCGCTGGCGCTCTCGAAGTGGCTGGGCGAGGATGTTCACCTCTCCATCAGCCAGGTCGAGCAGGTCGAGCTTGCCGAGGCGGCCCAGGTGCTCGGCCCACCGGAGAGCCTGGTCGCGGCGTGCGGCATGGGACTCTTCGGGCCGCTCGGAGGAACCATTCTCCTGATCTTCGAGGACCGCGCCGGACTGGCGCTCGTGGATCTGCTCATGCACCAGCCGGTCGGTACCGCGACAAGCTGGGGCCAGCTCGAGCAATCGGCGGCCCAGGAGACGTCCAACATCGTCGGCTGCGCCTACCTGAACGCTCTGGCGGCCCACCTGCCGGGCACGCTGGCTCCCCGCGGCGCCGCGAGCGAGGAGCTGGTCCCCACTCCGCCCACGTTCTTTCACGAGTTCGCGGGCAGCCTGCTCGAGTTCGCGCTCATCGATCAGGCCCTCGAACTGGAGCGGGTGCTCCTCGTCCATACGGCGTTCTCATCGAGCAAGCAGGGTCTCAACCTGAACTGGACGCTGCTGTTCATTCCCGATCGTCCCTGTTTGCACGCGCTGGCTGATGCACTTTCGGACCTGGAACGACCCTGATGATGAGGTGAGAGCCGTGGCGGCTGCCGATTCAGCCAATGCTTCCACTTTCCCGGCCGTGATCTCGGTGGCGATCGGCCAGTGGGCCGTCGCCGCCGCGCCGGTGAAGATCCGAACCCTCCTGGGCTCATGCGTGGGCGTGGTCCTCCACGACCGAGTGGCCGGGCTGGGCGGGCTGGCACACATTGTCTTGCCGGACTCCCGGGGAGCGGTGGACCACCCCGGCAAGTTCGCGGACACGGCCATCCCCGCGCTCATCAATGAGATCAACCGCCAGCTCCAGGTCAAGTCGCGGAGCCGGCTGGTCGCCAAGCTCGTGGGAGGCGCAACCATGTTCGCCGTGGGCGGCAAGGCCAACCCGGCGATGAATATCGGCCAGATGAACCAGCAAGCCGTCGAGCGGATCCTGGCGGACCTGCGCATCCCCATTCTGGCGCGCGATCTCGGGGGAGGGAGTGGTCGGCACTTGACCCTCGACACGGCCTCGGGCATCGTCGCAATCAAGGTTCCGGGAGGAGCCGGTTATGAGCTCTGATCGTCCTGGTACGCGCCTCAAACGTCTCCTGGTCGTGGATGATGCCCTCTTCATGCGCAAGCTGATCAGCGGCGTCGCGGCCGAGGCCGGCTGGGAGGTCGTGGGGGAGGCCGCCAATGGCGAGGAGGCCGTCGCGCTGTACGCGCGGCTCAAACCGGACCTCGTTACCATGGATTTGGTGATGCCCGTCATGGGGGGGCTGGAGGCGTTGCGGAAGATCCGCCAGGTCGATCCGCGAGCTCAGGTGGTCGTGGTAACCGCCCTGGACCAGAAACAAGCGCTCATGGATTCGATCCGCGGCGGCGCGATCGACTTCATCGTCAAGCCCTTCGAGCGCGAGCGGGTGCTGAACCTCTTGCACAAGCTGGGCGCCGACGCCAGGAATTGAGCAGAGGCAGGGCGGGACATTGCGGCGCGACCCACCGCGCGGGCTGTCAAGGTTGATGAGGACGGCGTGGCGAAGCATGATCGAGAAGGTCCTGATGCAGTCCAAGGCCCGGGAGCTTCCGGAGCCGGGCGCGTTCGCGTCCTCGTCGTGGACGATTCAGCCTTGATGCGGCGCTTGCTGTGCGATCTCCTGAACTCGTCCCCCGAGATCGAGGTCGTCGGCACGGCGCGCGATGGCCGCGAGGCGGTCGTGCAGGCGTCACGGCTCAAGCCCGACGTCATCACGCTGGATGTTGAGATGCCCGTGGTCTCAGGCCTTGAAGCGTTGCCTCTACTCTTGGCCGTCCACGAGGCCCCTGTGGTCATGGTCAGCGCGCTGACGCGAGAAGGCGCCGTTGTCACCCTCCAGGCGCTCGAGATGGGCGCGGTCGACTTCATGCCCAAGCCGGAGCGGAACCAGCTTGCCGAGATGCGCGCCAGCGCCGACATGCTGGTTGCGAAGGTGCTGACGGCCGCTCAAAGCCGGGTCCGCCGGAGTCGTCGCGCGAGAGGAACCACGGCCACATCGCCTCCGTCGTCGCCGGGAGCCTCCGCGCCGGCTCGACCACCTGCTCCGTCTCGACCCGCAACGGCCGAAGGGCGAACGCCGGCCGCGCCGGCATGCATCGTGATCGGCATCTCCACCGGCGGCCCGCAAGCGCTCAGCCTGGTGCTCCCACTCCTGACCCCGCCTGCTCCTCCCATCCTGGTCGTCCAGCACATGCCTGCCCAGTTCACCGGCGTCTTCGCCCAGCGGCTGAATCGCTGCTGCTCCGTGAGGGTGAAGGAAGCGGCCGAGGGGGACCCGGTTCTGCCCAGCCAGATCCTCATTGCACCAGGCGGTCGACACATGGCGCTGACGGGCGCGGCGCCTCGCGTTCGCGTGACGTTGCGGGATGACGATCCGGTCAGCGGCCACAGGCCGTCGGTCGACGTCCTCTTCCAGGCCGCCGCGAGAATCTACCAATCGTCAACGGTAGGCATTCTGATGACCGGCATGGGCCGAGACGGCGTCGAGGGCTGCAAGGCCATCCTGGCCGCCGGCGGCTTCACCCTCGGCCAGGATGAGGCAACCTCGGTCGTCTACGGCATGAACAAGGCCGCCTTCGTCGAGAAGGCCCTCAAGGCCCAGTTCCCCCTCGACGAACTGCCCGGAATCATCAGTCGCATGGCGGCCTATCGCGAGGAGCACGAGAGGGATGCCTGAGCCCCTCCTCCAGCGAACGGAGCCTCCGCTTGGCGCTCGACCCAAGAAGGATCACGCTCTTCGCCTGAAATCGAGAGGTCTCGCAAGTTGGTCAGACCGACCAGTCCTCCAAATGTGAGGCCCGGCGCCCGAGAAATAACGTCAAGTGGTCGGTATCGAGGAAGTATTGGAGCATTCACTCGAATCCGGACCCTGTTCACCCTGACGATCCATCTCTTCGCGGTATTTGCGAATCTCTTCGAGATATTCATCGAACGTTGGATCGTCCTTCGCGTGGCCAAACCAACGCATGAGCGGGTTCCGCCGCGGTACCTCCATGCACACGAGCGAGCCCAGGTTCACACGTTCCTGAAGCAGTGAGCGGAGCTCTTCCAGACCCTCCTCGCGCGTCGTCGCCGACGCGCTCAAGTCGGCAAGCCCCAGAAGCCGCGCGGTGAACCGGACGTCCGGCTCTTGGCGAACCTCGACGAGACAGGATGAAGGGAAAGAGGATGATATGTTCACAAGCTCATCATGATCAGGCGGCCTACAGGTGGAACGCTGGCGCTCAAGAGCATTGTAGGCTGACGAGCGCGCTGACGGCCACCCTTCTCGGCCGGCCGCTCTCACTTCATGATATCGCGGAACGCGCGGAGGACGAACCGGTTTTCCGAGCGACAGCGTGAGGCGACCCGGATGAACCGGCCGGGCTCGAGGCCTTTCTTGTCGTCGCAGGTGCGGGTGTAGATTCCCCGGCGGACAAGCAGGCGACAGACCAGATCCTCGGCCGTCAATCCATTGCGCAGCTCGATCAGGATGAAGTTGGCACTGGTGGGATAAGCGTACAATCCCGGTATCAGCGACAGCGCCTTGAAGAACCGCCGGGAGTGGCGGATGTAGTGCACCCGCTTCCGCTCGTACTCGACCAGAAAATCGGGCCGCGAGTACAGATCGAAGAAGTATTCAGCGAGGCCCGAGGAATTCCAGAGGAACCCATTGGCCAGGAGCGCCTGAACTCGGTCCGGCGCCATCACGGCGTACCCCGCGCGGATGCCGGCGATGCCGAAGTCCTTGGACATGCTCTTGACGACCATCAGGTTCGGGAAGCGGTCGACCTCTCCGCTTAGGCTGCGAAACGCGTAATCGTCTCCCTCGCAGGCGAAGTGGATGAAGCTCTCATCGAGGATCACGTTGGGAACCTCGCGCAGCTCTTCCAGCAAACGGACCAGGGTCGCGTAGGGAATGTAACCGCCATCAGGGTTGTTGGGGTTGATCAGAACGACCGTGTCCGGCTTCTCCTGACGCACCCGATCGAGGTACACCTCGGGCTCGAACCGGAAGTCCTTCTCCTTGGAAAGGACGTTGTAAACCACCTGCGTGTCCGAGCGCGCGAATTCGTGATAGGGCGAGAAGGTCGGCAGATTCACCAGGATCTTCTCCCGAGTGAATCCATGCATGATAGCCTGAATGATCTCCACGGCACCGTTGCCGACGAACAGACTCTCGGCCGGCACACCCACCGCGCCGCTGAGCTTGCCGGCGATCACCCGGTTCTGAGAGGGATAAAACTCCAGGAGTCTGCGCAGCTTGCCTGCACGGATGACCTCGCGGTTCAGGTATTCGAGGAAGAGGTCCGTCGCGTAAGGATTGGACAGGAAGCAGGCATCGACCCGCATGCGCAGCTCGGGGATCAGCTTGGCCAGGGTGGGAGCACTCGGGGAATGGGACCCGGCCTCGCGCTTCAAGAGCTTGATTCGCTCAGCGAGCGCCGATTCGCGCGGGCTCAGGGCCCCTCTCCACACCGTGTGCCGAACACGAGACTCCAGCCACTTCGCCGATGTCGCCAGATCGAACTTCAGCGGCTTCGGATGCTTTTCTCGAGTACGTTCGCCAATCACTTCGACCTCTGTTTACTAACTGATTCTCAATGGATTTTTGAATTTCTTCACTTGCCCGCGATCCCGCGGGGTCTGAAAAGCTCAAGATACCTGGACCGCGCGGCAATCAGGTTCTTCACGCCATCGCCGGGGCCAAGCCGGAAAACGACTCAGTTCACCTGCTCGCGCCACCGCTCCCCCACGGGCATCACTGCCGGTGCGGAAGGCGCCTTTCACCATTTCTTGTCCCGGTTCTTCAACGTTTCTTAGCACATCGTAAAACGGAAGGCTCTCTCGGGCAAGCGCTCTGTGCTGGCCTGACGACAATGATCGAGCTTCCTATCGCTCCCGAAACGGTTTGCGCCTCAAACTCAATGTCCCATTCTATCTCCTCGGCCAGGACAATCCGGGGAGAGACCGTGGCACTCAAAAGGTCAGTCAGGTCAGGAAGGGCACGCACGGGATTCTGCGGGGAATCCGGTGGTTGTGACAGCGACTGAACAGTGGCGGCACGTGCTGCGTGGAAGGGCTACGTTGAAGACGGGCCGGAAGCGCGCCATCAAGATAGCATGCACAATCGTTCGCGGGATCTTCTTTTCGCCGTCATCTGGCGAACACGGCATTGCGCCGCAGGATGGCCAGTCCTCGTCGAGCTGGCCTGGTTGCGGATAGAATGGGCCGGGATAGAGTGCGATAATCCCAAGTGAAGGGAAAGGCAAGAACCATGGGCAAACGAACCGAAGCCGTCGTGTCCGACCGGCTCTCGCTCACGGACGAGGCAACGGCCCGCGTCGTGAGGAACTTGGCCATGACACCCGCGGCGGAGGAGTTCCTCGGCGATCTCGCCCATAAGACGGGACTGAGTGAGGGAGAGGTGCTCCGCCGAGCACTTGGCATGTTCAAAACCGCGGTGGACGCCAAGCAGCAGGGGAAGCACGTCGGCGTCGCCAGTACGCCAGACGTGCTCGATGTCGAATTGGTCGGGTTTTGAGGAGGCTGCGCGCGTGGCCGAGCGCCCCAAGGCCGTTAATATAGCTGGATTAATTGATCAAAGTATCGCATTCGAACTCAAGACCGAGACACCGGAGGAACGCGAATCCCGGCTAAAACGGAAGGAGGCACAGGCCGAGCACGAACTCCGGACACAGGAGGCTGATGATGCTCACAAGCGGCGGATCAGCTTGTGGGTGCACGTTTTCGTGATGGCCGTCCTGGCTGTCGCTTTCTTGACAAGCGCCTACATCGCGATGGTCGGGGACCCGAAAACGGGGTTGCCGGACAAGGCGATGGGGATCATCACGGCTATCGTCGCGGGCGGGGTGGGCTACATAACGGGTAAGGGAAGCAAATAGGAATCTCGAGCGTCAGACGCGGAAGTCACAATATCGGCGACAAAGAAAATGGGCAATCTGGTGGCCTTCCCATCCCTTGATGCGACCCGTCAAGGACCTGCATCTCACCCCTCCGGCGCGATCGGCACTGGCTTGCCTTCCCTACTCGACTGGTAGATCGCCTGGACGAGGGCCACGATCTTCTGGCCATCCTCGCCCGTGACCTCGGGCGCGCGGTCGTGGAGGATCGCCTGGAGAAAGTCGCGAATCTGGAGCGCGTGGTAGTGGTTGATGGGGTTGAGCCGGGCAAATCGGGCCCGGTCTTCGGCCTGGAACCGCTCCAGCAACGCCTCCTCGCCGGGGATCGTCCAGAGATCGTTGAGCGGCGGTTCGGCAATCTCCGTCATCCCCGCGATGAATGTCGCGCCCCGGTCGGTCTCGACGCCGACGGAGCTGCCCAGCGATCCGTGAATATGCACCTTTGTGTGTATGCCGGGCTTCTGAGACAGGCTGGTGATAATCGACCCCAGACCACCGCGGGCGAACCGGAGAATAGCCACGGCCGAGTCTTCCACTTCGACGTAGGGATGGTTCAGGTTGGCCCAGTAGCCGCAGACCTCGACAACCTCGTCGTCCATCAGCCAGAGCAAGAGGTCCAGCATGTGCGGTGACTGGTTGGTCAAGACGCCGCCCCCTTCCGTGTCCCACTTGCCGCGCCAGGGGTCGGATTGATAGTAGGCTTGATCGCGCCAGCTATACATGGTGAAGACGCCCAGCACGGGCTGGCCGATCTTGCCGGCAGCGATGGCCTCCTTCATCCTCCGCACCGGCTCGTACCAGCGCCGCTGGCTGATCACTCCCAGCTTGACGCCTGTCTTCCTGGCGGCGGCGACCATCGCCCGGCAATCTTCCAGGCTCGCGGCCAGCGGCTTTTCCACCAGAACGTGCACGCCGGCCCCGGCTGCCTCGATCGCCGGGCGGGCATGAAGCGGATGCGGAGTGCAGATGAAGACCGATCCGACCGCGCACTCCTTGATCATGGCCGGAAGCTCGGTGAACGGCCGAACCTGATACCGCCGGGCAAACGACTCGGCACGTGCCGGATCGCTGTCG
>JBMFUH010000314.1:0-7365 GCA_049966735.1 Isosphaeraceae bacterium | reverse complement strand
GAAGTCGATGGCCCCCAGACTCATCAGGCTGCCGGCAATTCCCCACGAGACCATGTTGTCCACCGCGAAGCACATCGCCAACGGAATGGAGCAGGCCACCACCAGCCCCGCTCGCAGGTTGCCCAGAAGCAGAAACAGGATGACGATGACCAGCAGTCCCCCCTCCGAGAGGTTTTTCAGCACCGTCAGCATCGTCCGGCGTACCAGATCGGTCCGATCGTAGAACGCCTCGATGGTCACGCCGGAGGGAAGGCTGAGTTTGATCCGCTCGATCTCCGCCTTGACGCGATTGGCAACCACCCGTGCGTTCTCGCCGTTGAGCATCATGCAGACGCCGGTGACGGCCTCGCCGCGGCCGTCGCGGGTGACCGCGCCCTGACGGATCATTGGCGCGAAGCGGACCTCGGCCACGTCGCGGACGTGGATGGGCGTGCCGTCCTGCCGGCTGGCCAGAACAATGTTGCCCAGATCGTTGAGTGATCTGATCAGCCCCTGGCCGTGAGCCGTCGGGCTGACAAGGCCGCATCCAAATGCAAGCAATAGCTCGCAAAAGAGGACGGGTCTTTGCATGAACTCACCATCCTTGGCGACGCGAGAGGAAGTGTCTCCGACACTTCGTTAACCGGCTGTTTTCCTCTGCTCCATAAGTCTCCTTCGACACGCCGGGGCGTGTACCCCATGTCGACCGAGAATCCGGTTGACACGTTTGACGGTTGTGCCGGTTGTGCTAGAAAGAGCGGCCTGGATCGGATCTTCCGCATGAATCGGTTTTCATCTCAGACCGAAACCCCTTGCCGCTTCTGGAGCATCGAGTGACGAGTTCTGTCTTCGAGGTCTTTCTGTACACGCTGATTCCCCTGGCGGCGGCAGCCGTCGGTGGAACCACGTCGATGTTCTGGAAACCCGGTCCGCGCGCCGGCAGCGCGATCCAGCATTTCGCGGCGGGCAGACCCTCGCGGGGTGTGCAGGAAGGGGGGACATGATCCGCACAGGAAGGTGCCAGCCCAGCCACTTTTCCCTCGCTCTATTCAAACCCAGTTGGCAAGCCCTTGCCGCCGCTTGAGCCGTCGCGCGGGCCTCCACAAGCGATTTTGCGCGTTATCCGGAATATTCCGTAAAATCACTGTCTTACCGAGACATCAGGCGATTTCTTGTCTTCAAAGGCGTTCGCGACCCGAAACATGGCGCATCATATCGGTAGGAATAGGAAAACAGGAGACAGCGTGCGCCTCGCACCTGGACAATAATCACCCATGACTGCACGGAAAGTCCCTCCATTGTTCACGCGGGAATCGGGAGTCGGAAATGCCCGCGACTCCCTACTTCCTACTCCCCACCCCCTCCTTCCGCTGCCCGTTGCCCACTCGAAAGACCTCACCGTACAGTGGTGTACGGATGCTGGAATTTCGTCGAAAAAGTGCCATCTAGTGCCACTTTCGAGGGCCTCAAAATCAACCCTCGGCCCGCCGATCACGCGACGGAAGTCGTTTCAATATAATCACTTGGCGTTATTGTGCATTTGCCATCGGAATGGCGAACCCGGCGTGCCGCTTTTCGGCCAAAAGTGCCACATCAACGATCGTGGATTGTTCACTGGTTTGGTTGGTCAGCATGGCCGCAAGCCGATCGCCCAGCGATGCATGCACGACCGGAATCGTCCGCTACCTCGTTCCATTTCCGCTCCAGCACGAGGACACTGGTTCGTGACGGGGAAGGAAGTGAGTGAACCCACCTGGAGGTGCATGCCATGGCAGACGTGACGCGGCGGTCTTTCGTGGGCAGATCAATTCAAGGGAGCGCGCTGGCGGCCGCGGCCGGAGCCCAGGTCGCGCGAGGCGCTCGGACAACACCAGGCGAGAAGGTCGTCCTTGGGCTGATCGGTGCTGGCGGCCGGGGGACGTGGGTCATCCGTGGGTTCTCCGCTCTGCCGAATGTGGAGATCCGCTGGGTTTGCGATCTTGAGGAGTCGCGTGCCCGGGCGGCGGCGAAGGCCGTTGAAGGCATCCAGCACAAGGCGCCGAGAGTGTCCAAGGAGATGCGCGACGTGCTCGACGACAAGGAAGTTGACGGCGTCGTGATCGCCACGCCGGAGCAGTGGCACGCGCTGGCGACGATCTGGGCGTGCCAGGCCGGCAAGGATGTTTACGTCGAGAAGTGCATCTCACGCCGGGTCGAGGAAGGCCGGAAGATGGTCGAGGCCGCGCGAAAGTACGAGCGCGTGGTCCAGGCCGGTACCCAGCACCGCAGCGGGCCCTACATGGCCGCGGCTCGCGACTACATCCGCGACGGCAAGCTGGGCGAGGTCTTCTACGTCAAGGTCTGCAACATGCTGCCCGAGACCTATGGCGGTTATCCTCAGCCCAAGGTGGGCAATGGCAAGCCACCTGCCGGTTTTGACTGGGATCGCTGGCTGGGGCCCGCGCCCGATCGTCCCTACAACGCTCAGGTCCATCGCAACTGGCACGGCTGGTGGGACTTCTCGGGAGGAAACTCCTCGGACGGCATCCACCAGCTTGACCTGGCGCGCATGCTCCTGGGCGAACCGCCTCATCCCGGCAGGATCACGTGTGTGGGAGGCCGCTGGCGCTACGCCGACGGCGGCGAGATGCCCGACGTCCAGATCGTCAACTTCCAGTGGGACAAGCTGGCGCTCGCGTTCGACAACACTGGTTTCACCCCCGTCCAGATCAAGACGCCGGCCAAGATCGTCGGTGCGGAGCGCATTCCCAACTGGCTGCAAAGCTCGACGCGCATCGAGGTCTACGGCACGAAGGGGACGATGTTTCTGGGCCGGCATTTCCTGGGCTGGCAAGTGTTCATCCCCGGCGGCAAGATCGCGGCCGAGCAGTTCGAGAGCAATCCCGAGACGATCCACTTTCAGAACTTCATCGATTGCATCAAGAGCCGCCAGCGGCCCAACGCCGACATCGAGCTGGCCCACATGGGCGCTTGTCTGGAACACCTGGGAAACATCGCCTACCGGCTGGGAAATCAGATGCTCTGCTTCGACGGCGCAACTGAATCATTCAGGGGAAACGAGAAGGCGAACGCCTGCCTCAAGGCGGCGGCACGGAAGCAGTACCGGATTCCCGACGTGATCTGATTGAGGTTCGACCAGCAAGAAAAGAATGCGGCCAGGGCCCTGCACCGCGACGCCCCGGCCGGCGCGAAAGTGCATTCCGATGGGACAGCGGTCTACCTGGGTATCGAGGGAGCCGGTGGAGCGGCCGATGGCGTGGCAGGTAAGAGATTGCCAGACGAACCGGGAATCACGGGCTGGCCTGCACCGGGGACATTGTAATTGGTCTCCGGGACCGTCGGGGTGGTACCGGACGTCGCCGGTCCATAAGCGGATGAATACGTCCGGCCCGCCGTGCCGGCCGCCCCAGCGCCAAGCATGCCGGTCGTGGTTGTCCCGGGCGCGCCGTACAGCATTCCCGGCGTGGTGTACGGGGTCGTGCCGGGAGTGGTGTAAGTCGTGGCTGGCATGGTGTACCCACCGTAGCCCGACGTGCCGTAGGTGGGGCCCGGTGTCCAGGAGGTCGTGCTGGGCATTCCACTGCCGGCAACGTAGGGTGTGCCGTATGATCCATACCCCGCATTCTGGACCATCGGCATGCTGTACCCGGAACCGTAGCCGGAACCATACATGCCACCCATCATCCTCCGGAACGGACCAGCCCGACGGACTCCGTAAGCCTGCCCATACCCGCCGCCATAGGCTTGACCGTAGCAGCCGCCATAGCAAGCGCCGTAGCAAACACTACTGTAGGAAACGCCAACGGAGCGGTGATGGCAACCCACTGCAGTCAAGGAAAGTGTCACGGCAAGAAGCGCTGTTTGCATGGGACGATGCCTCCTTCAAGGTGGTGAAACGAAACAATCCCTTGCCGTTCGCCCGCAAGACCGATGCCGAGTTTTCCGAGGAGGACGACTTTATGGATTGCGCAGGGTTAATTGTGCTGCTTTTCAGGATCAAGTCGGATGGTGTGCTGGCTCGACGGCTACCGGATTCACTTCGATTTCGAGCAGTCGGAACGGAGGTTTGTCGGCGTTCTTCTTACGAAGAAGCGGCGCGGAGACGTTGTAGACCGGCATTCCCGAGTCGGTTTGCCCCTCCAGAGTGCCATTGTGTGCATGGCCGTGGACAACGGCCGTCACCGGGTAACGGTTAAGCGGATCTCCCAGCCGGCTGCATCCCAGAAAGGGGAAAATCTCGAGGGGCTCTCCTTCGACAGTCTGCCTGATCGGCGCGTAATGGAGCACGGCGATGCGCGGCTCCATGCGCAAACGCGCCAGGGCAGACTCGAGCTTCATGGCTTCATTGATTGCCTCCTGCACGAATTGCTTGATGATGGGCTCTCCCCAGGCCCCGAGCATCGTCGGCAAGCTCCTGGAACTTGCCACGGAGCGGATGCCGCTTCTGGCTGCAATCGTGAGTCTGGCCCTGGTCCCGGCGTACCTCGTCGGCTCACGGCCGCGAATCCGTCGCCTGGCCCGTCGACCGGGATTCGTGGCCTCATGCGCAACAGGACTGGCGATCGCGCTTTTCGGTCTCCGGATCGTGGTCACGCTGCTGGCTCCCGTCGCCTTCTCGGACGACGCCGTGAGCTGGGTAGACTTCTCGGAAATACCGCCATGGCTGTTCAATGAGGAGAACCTGAGGCCCCTCATCACGTGCGCTGGCCTGGCGGTCCTGGCGTCGTGGATGACGCTCCTTGTCAGCGGCACCTGGCGTGCGCGGGCGGACTGGCGCGATCGGCTGGGGTGGGCGTTGGGAATCTGCTGGATCGTCGCGTTTCTCGTCGTCGCGCTCGCATAATTCTTCATGTGATTACATGATAATTCGATATCCGTCCGCGGCTCGACTCTCCGTGGCGGCGATCTTGTGGTCTCTCACAGAAGCTCTTTGGGCACCGGCACAAGGTCCAGCTCCCGGTCCCAGACTGTTGCCCAACGGTCGCTGACGTGACTCTTGATCTTGCGCCGGACAAGGCTACCGAAGTCACGAAGCAGGTCGCAAAGCGCCCACGCCAGTCCAACGAGGAACTGGGCCGCTCCGCAGAACCCGCCCAGGATGCAGAGCAAAATAAGCCGGGACGAGCGAAACGCCCACCAGAGCCTGGGAAAGGCCACAAGAGAAACGCCGAGCGCGATCAAGGACACGACGGCCACCGTCTTTTCAAACCGATCCAGTCGCGGCCGATCGTTCGAGAGCCAGCAGAGATAGCCGAGAACAGCTCCCTGGAGTGCCAGGAAGGTCCCGATGAAGAGGGCGACGCGATCCAACGCGGGAACGGCGACGAGAATCCCCAGAAGCGCCCCCAGCGCCAGGCCGACAAGGCACGCGATCGCGGGGCTCACCCGCAGCTCGCGTCTCCACCAGACGCTCGCGCTCGGATCCTTCATGTGCGTGCCCTCGATACCGCCAGGTAGCTCGTACCAGGTGCAACAAGACAGGGCTTCCATTATACTTATACTCAAAGGTGACGCTGACGGCAGATCGAAGCTTGCGCGAGAGCACGTCATGTTCGGGGACCCAACGACTTCAGACAGCTCCCAATCCGCACGAATGAGGGCCAGCCTCGCTCGTGCGTTGCTCGTGCTCTTTCTCTGCAACCTGCCGATGATGATCCTGCTTGCCGTCGCAGGCTGGCAGGGACAGGGCGTGGGCGGAAAGTGGGCGGGACCGGGATTGGGCGGACTTATCGTTGGTGCAATCGCCGGGCTCTGCCCGTTTTTCCTGGCCATGTTCGTGGCTGCGTGCTCGTCGGTCGGCAACCGCTTCGTCACGATCTCCGGGGGCATCCTCCTCTGGCTGGCTCTCCTGACCTCCAGGTGGCTGGCAGGCGGATGGACCGGCGTGCTGACATTTCTGATCAGACTGCTTCCTGCGGCGGCCCTCCTTGGTCTCATCGCCTGGTTGTTCGAGATCGGCAGAAGGAGATACTGGGCGGTGAGTACCGATCGCTGAGGGTTGCTTGACCACCATCAAAGCCGGCGAGGCACACGATGCAGTCGGGATCAGGAATCCCAGCGGGCAATCCCTTCCATCGCGCGATCTACCTGACCGGACCCACGGCCTCGGGGAAGTCGGCGGTCGGCGTGCTGCTGGCGCGGCAGCTCAGCGCCGAGATCATCGCGCTGGACTCGATGACGCTCTACCGAGGCATGGATATCGGCACTGCCAAGCCGACGATGGCAGAGCGCGCGGGCGTGCCCCATCACCTGATCGACGTGCTCGATCCCTGGGAAAAGGCGAGCGTCGCCGACTATCGCCGTTGGGCACTCGCCGCGACGGAGGAGATCGAAGCACGCGGCAAGCGCGTGCTCTTCGTCGGCGGCACGGCGCTCTACTTGAAGGCGCTTCTGCGTGGTCTGTTTGAAGGGCCGGGCGCGGATGCGGCCATCCGCGGTCGTCTGGAAGAGGAAGCCGACGCGGCGGGCACGGAAGCCTTGCACGACCGGCTGGCCCGGCTCGATCCTCCAACCGCCGCGCGGCTGCATCCGCGCGACCGCAGGCGCATCGTCCGGGCGCTCGAGGTGATCGAACTCTCCGGCGAGGCAATGAGCCGGCTCCAGGCCCAGCACGATCGACCTGCCCCCGCGAGCACGTTGGTCTTCGCGCTCGCGCGTCCTCGGCCCGATCTTTATGACCGCATCAACCGCCGGGTCGTGGCAATGTTCGACGCGGGGCTGGTCGAGGAGGTCCGGCGGTTGCAGTCGGCCCCCCGGCCGCTCAGCTCGGTCGCGGCGCAGGGGGTCGGCTATCGCGAGGTGATCGAGATGCTGGCAGGGAAGGCGAGCTTGCCGCTGACGATCGACCTGGTCCAGACGCGCTCGCGGCAGTTTGCCAAGCGCCAGGGCACCTGGTTCCGCGGCCTGGCCGAGGTTCGCCCCTGGCCGGTCGCCCCGGAGGAGACGGCCGAGAGCGTGGCCAATCGTCTGGCCGTCGAGATCGCGAAACGACGAGAGGATCGGCAAATTCGCTGACTTGCCCTTTCCGGATGCGCGGGGATCTGCTATCAAGCGAGAGTCTGGCGTGCCGATTTCCGGTCTGCGCCTGGGTTGCGCGGGCAGGTTCGTGCTCCATTCTGTCTCCCAGTCTTGACGTCGATCTCGCACGCACGCGTTTTCGCACCAGCATCGCGCTCTTCGGGGCCGTTCCCAAGGAGGGGATCGTTGCCATGGGCCGGCGAATCACGATCGTGATGGGCTTCTTGCTCTTCCTTGCTTGCCTGCCTGTGCAGGGGCAAGACAAGAAGCCGTCCGCGACTCCCAAAGAAGATCCCTCGCTGGCGCCCTTGCCCCCAATCACTTCCGCCGAACCGATCCAGGCGGGTCCAGCGCCCGCCGCGCTGCCGC
>JBMFUH010000313.1:0-7403 GCA_049966735.1 Isosphaeraceae bacterium | reverse complement strand
AGCAAGGAGGGTTCAACGTGGGGCCGAACCGCGAAGTGATCACGGACCCCAAGGCGCTTCTCGTCGTCTCCGACGGCTTGATCGTCCGGGTCGGCAAGCGCAAGATCGCCAGGATACGATTGAGCTGAACCAGACGAAGAATACGAACACCAGGGAACATACGAATGAGCCAGCATGGTTTTGGCCTCATCGGCTGCGGGATGATCGCCGAGTTTCACACCAGGGCGATCAACGAGATTGACGGGGCCAGCGTGGTGGCCGTCTACGATCCGGTCGCCCCGCGCGCCGAGAAGATCAAGGCGATGGCGGGCCACCCGTGCCAGGTTTTCGACGATCTGGACAAGATGCTGGCCCATCCCGACGTGGACGTCGTCTGCGTGTGCACCCCCAGCGGGGCCCATCGCGATCCGGCTGTGGCAGCCGCCCGCGCGGGCAAGCACGTGGTGGTGGAAAAGCCGCTGGAGATCACCTTGCCGCGGTGCGACGCCATCATCGAAGCCTGCGACGCCGCCGGAGTCCGGCTCTGCACGATCTTCCCGTCACGGCTCACGCCGGCCAATCTGCGGCTCAAGGAGGCCATCGACAGCGGTCGGTTCGGCCGCCTGACGCTGGGCGACACCTACGTCAAGTGGTGGCGGACCCAGGAATATTACGATTCCGGCGGCTGGCGTGGGACGTGGGCGCTGGACGGCGGCGGAGCGCTCATGAACCAGGCCGTGCACAACGTCGACCTGCTCTACTGGTTCATGGGCGACGTCGAATCCATCGTCGCCCAGACGGCCACGCTGGCGCACACCCGGATCGAGGTCGAGGACACGGCCGTGGCCAGCCTGCGCTTCAAGAATGGCGCGCTGGGCGTGGTCGAAGCGGCCACGAGTGCCTATCCGGGACTGCTCAAGCGCACCGAGATCCACGGCGACCGCGGCTCGGCCCGCGTCGAGCAGGACGACATCACGCTCTGGGAGTTCCAGGAAAAGATCCCCAGCGACAACGAGATCTACGCGGCCATGGCGCACGCAAGTGGCCATACCGCAGGCGCCAGCGACCCGCGGGGGATCACCCACCTCGGTCATCGCGACCAGCTCACCGACTTCCTCCAGGCCATCGATCAGGGCCGATCGCCGGTCGTCGACGGCCGCGAGGGCCGCAAGTCGGTCGAGATCATCCGCGCCATCTACCAGTCCGCCCGCACGGGGCAGGTCGTCAAGCTGCCGCTGGTGGAGGAATGAGAGCAGAGAGATTACGGTCGAGAATCGACGAGCCCCGCGTCACTCTCCAACCTGGCTCAGGGCGCCTGCGATCACCTCCTCTTTCACATAGAGGCCCACACGACGAAGGTCCTCGATCACAGGTCGGGCTTCGACAATCTTGCCAATCCTCTTCGCGAGGATGACCACGCCGACGGTACCAAGCAGCGGGATGCCATGCACGACCGCACAACGTCGGCCTGCAAGGTCGTCAATCACCACCTCGCAGCCAGGGTTTTGCAGGGCCACCGCGAGCACGGACTCCTCCCCGGATCGAGCTTCCAACGACTCAGGGATGCGGGGACGGGGGCCGGGGGCATGACGACGCTCCAGCCCGCGTCGACGGTCGCCCGAACCACCGGGTCGCTGGGGTCGAGACGCGAGACCTCCTGAAGCACGGGCTCGGGCACGATGACATCGACGCCTTCCGCGTGCAGCAAATCAATCCGATCGACCTTGGTCAGGAGGATGAGCGGCGATGCGTTGACGATGCGCGGCGTAGGCACGCTCCACCTCCTCTTTCAATTCCTCCGCGGTCACCTGGCAGGCAGGAACCTCGGCGCGGCCCAGAGCCTGGATAAACTCCCAGCGATTCATGCCGGCGATCTCGGCCCCCTTCCCCTGCGAAACCAGGCCGCGGCTGTACAGGTGGATTGCGGCAACACGAAGGATCTCCCGACGGAGATCCTCCGGACTCTCGCCGAGGTCCTCCAGGAGAGAATCGGCCACGTGTACTGTGATGGTCATCGTTTCACGCTTGCTCCAATCGCTTCGGTCGGCAACGGATGGCTGCCAACCCGCACATCCGGCTAAACAGTATACCAGAGTCCAATCCGCCCGATCAGCCGGGATGTTCGATCTACACGACAGCCTCCAAGACTCCTTGCTCTGAACCAACCGCTGATCCGGCTGTCTGGTTCAGTGCAACCCGATCGGCGTCAGATGGGCGTTGAGCAAGACGACTTCCACCATCGGCCCCATGCTGAAAAGCAAGATCAGCCCCACGGCCAGGATGATGACGAGAAGACCCGCCAGCCACTGGAGGGACAGGAGCCACCAGGGACGACGGCGGCTGGGTGCGGGCGTATCCGCTGCCTTGGCGTTTGTGAACAGCTCTCGTGTTCCAGGGGCCAGCATGAACGCCAGGATGATCAGGGCGACCACGAGTGCAGCGGCGAGCGGAATCCAGTTGTTTCTTAACCACTGACCTGGCGCCAGAGGCAAGACGGAGGCATGAGCAAGCACCAGCGCACCCGCCAGGCCGATCGTTACGATCTCCAGCCCCCATCCCCAACGGCGCCTGTGCCAGAGCCCATGCCCGACGAGGAGGTTGAGCACTCCCAGCCCAATATGCGCCGCGGCCATCGCGACGAAGAAATCGTGACTTCCCCCCGCGCTGCGGGCAATCCACTGGGAGTGCAACCAGAAGGACGTCGGATCGGCTGAGGGAACCTCGTAGAGGCTGTTCAGGAACATCGCAATCGCGACGGTGAAGATGCCGATGATCCCCAGCGGCCCCCCGCTGTAAGGCACTCCCATTGCCAGATTGCCCCCGACCCGGAGGAATTCCGTCACGCCCACCACGGCGTGGGCCGCCGCGATGTGCTTCAGCACCACGATCCGCCAGCGAGAGGCGGGACCGAAACTCTCTGGAACTTGATCTTCAGAGACCTCCTGGGTCGTGTTCGTCATGGTCTGGATCGATGGCAGGGAAGCGGTGCCCTTACAGTTGTCACGCGCCGGCCATTGTGCCCTTGTCATTCCTCCTCGAGCAAGAGATCAGTGGCGTAGCCGGCGCTGGCTGGAAGCGACGGAACGACGCCCCGCGGCTCGTCCACCGTGTCGAAGTAACGTCGCCGGAAGTAAAGCGCCACGTTTACCAGGCCGATGAGGACAGGAACCTCCACGAGGGGCCCGATGACGGCGGCGAAGGCCGCGCCGGAGTTGATGCCGAAGACGGCCACGGCCACCGCGATCGCCAATTCGAAGTTGTTGCTCGCGGCGGTGAACGCGAGCGTCGCCGTCTTCGAATAGTCCGCGCCGATTCGCCGGCCCATGTAGAACGAGACAAGGAACATCACCACGAAGTAGATGAGCAGCGGCACCGCGATGCGGAGCACGTCAAGCGGAAGATGGACGATATATTCCCCCTTGAGCGAGAACATCACGACGATCGTGAAGAGGAGCGCGATGAGTGTGATAGGGCTGATCCGGGGAATGAACCGGGTCTCGTACCACTCCTTGCCCCTGGTCTTCACGAGTACCAGCCGCGTGAGCATGCCGGCCAGGAAGGGAATGCCCAGGTAGACGAACACACTCTGCGCGATGGCGCCGATCGTGATCCGCGACAGGTCGACCTCGCCGAAACTCACTCCCACCAGCGGCGGCAGCACCTTCACGAACAGCCAGGCGTAAACCGAGTAGAAGAGCACCTGGAAGACCGAGTTGAACGCCACCAGGCCCGCCGCGTATTCCGTGTCACCGTCGGCGAGTTCGTTCCAGACGATCACCATCGCGATGCATCTGGCGAGTCCGATCATGATCAGCCCAATGGCGTACTCGGGCTTGTCGGCCAGGAGAGTGAGCGCCAGGCCGAACATGAGGATTGGCCCGATGACCCAGTTCTGGACGAGCGACAGAGCGAGTATTCTTGTGTTGCGAAAGACCTCGGGCAGTTCCTCGTACTTCACTTTGGCCAGCGGCGGGTACATCATGAGGATGAGGCCCAGCGCGATCGGTATCGAGGTGGTTCCGATCGACAATCCCGTGATGGTTCGGGCCAGGCCGGGGAACACAAAGCCCGAACCCACGCCGACGAGCATGGCGAGGAAGATCCAGAGCGTGAGATAGCGGTCGAGGAACGAGAGCCGACCGGTGGTCTGGGGGTGGCTGGTGGCGGATGCCTGGCTCATGTCGGTTGTCCCATATTCAATGGTTAATGCGAATTCAGGAGACAATAAACTTCCCACAGGACCGCCATCATCAGCCGACCAAAGGTGTCCCCGGCGGCCGCATAACGTTCCTGTTCCTCCGTGCCTTCATCAAACGCCTTCGGGTCAGCGAACGGCATCGAGATTCGCATCGCCGCTCCAGGCACGATGGGGCAGCCCGCGTCGGCCTCGTCGCAGACCATCACGGCCGCGAACCCCCCTTTCGGGAGCGAGGGATCACCGAGGGCCTTCGAGAACTCGATGAGCTCCTGCCCCTGCCCGGAACCCCAGACGACGCGGTAGCGCGGATTGGGGAGGCCGTCTGACCCGCGTGGGGCCTCGTGCCCGGTGGGCGCGATCTCGAAGCCGACGGCCCGCAGCGTGGCTATGGCGCGCGGGTTGAAGGCGCTGGGCGCGGTTCCGGCGCTCCAGAATCGGATCTCCGGCAGTCCGATGAAGGCCGCCGCGGCGTTGCCCATCATTGCTCCGAGCATGCTCCGCCGCGAGTTGCCGGTGCAGACCACGACCACCGGGAGTGTGATACCTGGCCGGTAATGCGCGGCCAACCACTGGGCCAGTTGCCGGCCCGCCGAGCGGTGCGGCTCGGCGATTCCGTCGAGATCGCCGTCCAAGGTATCCAGGTGAGCCGCCAGGACGGGCTCGAGCGTGGAACGGGACGCGGGCTCCTCCATCATCAGACCTCCACATCGGTCCGTCATATCACGTTGAAATCGAACTTCAACGCGTAGTAGATCCCCACAATCAGGAACACAATCCCCGTGACTCGACGGGCCCATTTCTCAACCTTCGTCAGTGCGTTGAATGCGCGGCCGACCGATCTGACTCCCAGCGCGATCAAGACCGCGAAGGCCAGCGCCGGCACTGCCGTACCGACGCCGTACATCCCGGGCAATACCAGGCTCGACCGGGCCTGGACGGCCAGGGGAACCAGGCTGCCGAAGAAGAGTGCGGCCGAGACCGGGCAGAAGGTCAGCGCGAAGACCACGCCCAAGGGCAGCGCTCCCCAGAGGCCCAGGGCGTCCACCCGTTTGCGCGTCCCCTCGCTCAGGCCGCATCCGGAGGCTCGCAGCCGGATCAGGTCCAGGAGGAACATCGCCACCAGGATCAAGAGCGGCCCGAGCAGCTTGTTCATGTACTTCTGCAAGAACATGGAGAGCTGCGGGATGGACAGGACGCTCGCGACGAGCAAGGCCCCCAGCACGACATAGGCGAGCGAGCGGCCCAGGGTGTAGAGCGTGCCGGAGAGGACGACCTGCTTGGGACTGCCCACCCGCCGACTGATGTAGGAGATCGCCGCGATGTTGGTCGCCAGTGGGCACGGACTGATGGACGTCAAGATTCCCAGCCAGAGCGCCGAGGCGACCCCGAGCACTGGCGCCGCGCTTTCGTATCCACTCATGTTTCACTCTCCATTCCGTAAACGGCTCACTTCCCGCCGGTGCTCGGGGCGGTTCCGGGTTGTGCCGCCAGGAGCCCATGGATTTCGCCCTGGACGTAGCGGAACAAGGCGTCCTTATCGCCGACCAGGCTCCAGGCCTTGCGGGCCGGCTTCCAAGCCACGACCTTATCGTTCTGCACCCTCATGAGGACTAGGGTTGGGCCGGTAATCCGGAAGGCGGCGACGTACCGCTGATTTTGTGGGTTCTGGAAATCCATCATCATCCACTCGAGCCGCCCATCCTTCAATTCCGCGGCGCAGCCGGTCTTGATCGCCTCGTCGATGTAGGCGCCGACCTTCTGGCAGGTTGGGCAGCGGACTGTCCGATGAAAGTAGCAAGCGACTACGCGCTGGTTCGGCTTCGCCTTGGGCGCGGCACCGGCAACGGCTGGCCGGGGGAGTACAGTCGTCATGCCAAGAAGCAGAGCCGCCGCGGCCAACAGCCTCGCCAACCGCGACGATGTCATGAGAGTCAACTGGGTTTGCATCGTTCTCTTCCTCCTTGAAAAAGTTTGAGATTGGTAAGGACACACTGGTTACGACTTCTTGCCATCTCCGAGGTCGACCCCGAGCTCCTTCCACTTGCTCAAGATCTCATCCTTGGAGATGAACCCCACATGGCGGAATCGCTCCTTGCCCGCCGCGTCGAAGAAGATCTGGGTGGGGATCACCTCCACGCCGTACTTCGCGGCCGAATCCGGGTTCTTCCAGACATCGATGAAGACGACGTCGAGACGGCCCTGGTACTGCTCCCGCAGTTCTTCGAGGACGGCGGCCATTTTCTTGCAGGGGATACACTTATCGGCCCCCAGGTCCAGAAGCCGGGGAGTCGCCGCCGCCGCCTTGGCGGTCTTCCCGACAGCCTCTGACGAGGGCTTGGCGGTCGCCTGATTCCGAGCCAGCAACTCGCGGACGTTCTTCTGAACGAGCTGAAGGAGTGCCGGTTTATCATCGACCAGCTCCCAGACCTCGGGCAGGCTCTTCCAGGACACTGGGCGACCGTCGCGCATCGAGACCAGGACGACACAAGGCGCGGCCAGCTTGTAGTCGGTCGTGAAGTGCTCGTTGCCCGGCTCATCGTAGTTGACGACCCGCCATTCCAGCCGGCCGTCCTTGAGTTCCGGGCCGAAGCCCTGCTCCACCGCTTCCTTGGCGTTGGCTTCGATCTGGGTGCACGTCACGCAGCGCACCTTGCCGTGGAAGTAGTAGGCGATCAACTGGGCACCCGAGGCTGGCGCGGCCCGCGCGGCCGGGGACTCGCTGGAGGGGGCCGCCTGACCCCGCCCGGCTTCTTTCAAGACCATGGCCGCGACGCTGGCGGCGACGAACACGAGCAGCACGACCGTCAACAGGCTTTTGATTTTCATCGGTCTCGCACTCCTTCTTTTGGTCCGTCGACCCGCCGGTCGGTCTTCCCCTGACGGCCGGCCGGGACCAGATGTGAGTCTCTCTCGGACAGTACGGAGGTCAAACTTGCGCGGCACTACGGAATCGCGGTTGACAGAACGCCTGGTAGGCGCCGGCCAGCGCGGTACGATAAGCGTCTTCCTCAGCCGGATCGATGGCGTGATAGATGCGGACGGTCTCCAGCAACCGCTCGCTCGATCCGTCCCCCGGCTCCAGTCCCTGCTTTTTCAGGTGTTCGAAGATCAGCGGCAGCCCAGTGACGACAATCGTGCGGCCGTTGACGTTCAGATTGCCTTTGGGGGGCTGGCTCCCGCAGGCGCAGGTGCCAGCGGCGGCCAGCCCCTCGTCCCTTTTGAGTTC
>JBMFUH010000312.1:0-7414 GCA_049966735.1 Isosphaeraceae bacterium | reverse complement strand
AGCGTTTTCTTCTCGGCGGCCGACATGTGTGTTGGGTGGATGAACTCCAGGCTATGCATGCACGACGTGCACGCGATGGCCACCTTGGCCAGGCTCACCTTGTCACTGGCGCCCAGCTCGCAGAGCGCGCTGGCCGTTGCAATCAGCTCGGCCTTCTTGCCCTGATGGGCCTCCACCTCCGCGCGATGGGCCAGCAGCAGACAGGCCAGGCGGACCGGCCGCGACCGGGCGAAGTCGAGGTCGTTCATGGCTCGAGAGGTCGCGGACCAAAGCGCCGAATCTTCGTCGCGAAGGACCTGTAGCCAGGGCAATGCGTCCTGAAGTGCGAGCACGCCGTCGTCGGTAATATGGGTGTTCGCAACATCCAGCGTTCGAAGCTCGTTCAGCCCCTTGAGGTGAGCCAGGCCCGCATCCGTGATCCTTGTATGGTCCAGTCTCAGGTCGTGCAGGAGTGTCAGTCCCTCCAGGTGCACCAGCCCCGCGTCGGTCACATTGGTTCCGGACAGACCCAAGCTCTCCAGCCGATCGAGCTGGCCGACCTGGACCATGGTCGCGTCGTCGGCCTTGGGACCCAAGCGTGCGTAGACGGCAGCACCGGTATAATCGAACCCGATCCGGTCAACGAGCCATTTCGGAGCCAGGACCCTGGGACTGAACAGCCACTTCAGGCCGAACGGCTTGTAGTAGAAATTGGGTCCCTCGTTGCGGTTTTGCGAGTCGTAGAAGACCGAGCCGCCGGTCGCTTCGATCGCGGCCACCGCCGCTCGCTGGATCCGGACGCTCCGGACGTACCAGCCCAGCAGCACACCCAGCACCAGCACAAACGCCATCAGCCGGCGGAGCGAGATCCCCACAAACAGCCGACCAACCGGCCGCAGGATTCGCGCGAGCCCCAGACACAACCGCTGGTAGATCGGGCCCAGGGTCGGGAACAGGGTCTCGTTCGCGGAGGTTAGCATGGTCGAGCAGTGTTTTCACCGCTTCCATTCATTTCTGAGCCAGGCGGAGAGCCGTTCCAGCCAGGCGATTTCATCTGTTGAATCCTCGTCGACGAGCCAGCGCGTCACGTCCTCGGCGCGAATACGCAGGAAGACGCTCTTCTGGACCTTGACATAGCGGCCGGCCGATCGCAGGCGTTCGATTCGCAAGACCTTGCCGTTGAATCGCCAGATTTCGGGGACGCGCATTGCCGCGTAAATGCCTGGCCGGTCGATGCGGGAGGGAGAGAGGTCGACCTCGATGGCCAGGTCGGGGTTGGGGAAGCCCGTCACATCGTTGGAACCGCGCTGCCGTGCGGCAACCTCCAACTTTGCCTTGTTGAAGTAAAAGCACTGATCGGCCTCGATGCCCCGATTGATCTCCGGCCGCTTCCAGGTCGTTTCGCCTAGCCCCTTGCACCGAAGCCGCAACACGCGGGCGACCTCGACCACGATGTGTCCCAGAAGGATGCGGAAGTCCTCATGATCCGGGCCCTTGGTCATGATCTCCAGGTCCCTTCCATCGTAAGCCAACCGCACGGGCGTCGATTCCGGCAGCGAATCGGCCATCGTCTCATAGACCCGCCAGGGGGCGTCGGGCACCAGGAACCGCGACTCGCCGGGTCTTTCGTCGACCGCGCCGGCCTCGCGTTTGGTGGTGACGGTGCTCATGGTAAGTAGCAGCCCATCGGGACGCGATGCTTCCCTGTCGACCGGCCAAGTCGAACAGCCAGTCAGACCATAATATAGCAGTCCGTTTCCGCGACCGTCGAGGGCACACCGATCATCTCAGGTGCTTCGTGAGGACTTTCATCTGCGGTTTGTCAATCGGGCTGCCGGTTTCAAGGTGAGCCGGCTCGATCGAGTACATGTAGTTGCCCCACCAGGGGCCCCCGGCCCAGTAGGCGTAGCCCAACCACACATCGCGGTTCTGGTCCATGTACGTCAGCAGCGCGTCGCCTTCCTGCCGCGCCTGGGTGTTGTCAGGATGCTGATCCCAGCCGAATTCGCCGAGGAAAGCCCGGAAGTGATGCGCTTTCGCCCACTTCGTGAACGCGACCAGCCGGGTCGACCCAGCATGGGCGATCACCTCGCGGTGGCTGCCGGAATGATCCGAGTCGAGGTACTGGTGCACTTCAAAAGCGAAATTGTTTGCCGGATCGCGGAAGTGCCCCAGGGCTCGGGCGTTTCCCGACGTGATCCAGGAATGAGCGCCGGTCCAGGAAGTCCCGGGCACCAGAATCCGGTTCTTGGCACCCGTGGCGCGAATCGCATTCACCACGCTTTGCATGATTTCGGCGTTGAGCTCGGCCGAATGCTTGTTCGGCTCGTTCATCAGGCCGAACCAGACCATCGGCTTGTTCCTGTAGCGGCGAGCCAGTCTCACCCAGAAGTCATTGAAATCGTCGCTCGTCAGCTCCCGGTCCATTCCAATGTAGCGCTGTTTTCCATCAACTCGCCGGCCGCCGTAATTGTGGGGATCGAGCAGCACGACGAGACCGAGCGCGTTGGCCTGGCTGATGCAGCGGTCCAGTTCGGCGATGTTCGCCGCGTCCAGTTCCCCGCGCGGCCGGGGCTGCACCCGCTCCCAGAGAAAGGGGATGCGCACGAGCTTCAGACCCTTGCTCTGGTAATACGCGAACTCCTGTCGATTGGGATAGACGAAGTTCGTCCCCAGTTTCAACCCTTCGCCAAATTCGGCCGAGGCGAGGTTCACCCCGGGATAGAATTCGCCCTGCTGACGATCGGTCCGCTCGTGAGCCGCACGATCATCTTGCCGTGCTAAACTCACCACGTAAACAGGAGCCTCGCTGACGGTCAGACTCACCGCGTCGTTCTTGGTTTCCACGCGACGGGCATGTCCCATCATGTCGACCAGCTCGACCGACGAGCCTCTCGCCGGCATCTCCGCCGTGCGCTTGCCGCCAGGCGCCCAGACCGCCGTCACCCACTTCCCTGCCCGCTGGAACCGGTAAGCCCACACGGCCGAGTCCGGCGTGTTGACGCGTCCGACGGGCGAGGTACCCTCCAGCATGTCCACGCACGTGGCCACGGCGCTGACCATCGGCTTGGGACTGGTGCGGCGCGTGTTCCAGGGCCCGTAGGGGCTGTCGATGTCCAGGTTGAAGAGAAAGCCCCAGTAGCCCGACCGGTCGAAGTCGACTCCGTAAAAGGGGAGGAAGACTCGTACGCCCTCACCCTTGAGGATGATGCATGACCGGACCATGCGCTCCGCCTGGGAGCGGTCGTCGAGATCGGTGCCCAGGAGGCCCGACTGGCCGGCTTCCGTGACAAAGATCGGCAGCGACTTGCCTCCGTGATACTGGCGGATAAGCGCTTTCAACCGCTGGGCCCGGCCGGGCAGGTCGTCAGCCTCGGGGGTGTACCTGCCTTCCGGGTAGGCATGGGTTTCGATGCCGTCCACATAGTCGAGAACGCCAGCCTTGAAGACGTCCTCGAACCAGTCGGGCCGGATCACCGAGGAGCACGGGCCGATCACCAACCCGGCCGGGTCCTCCTTCTTCACGACCTCGCGGACGCGGCGGTAGGCTTCCACGATGTCCCTCGGCGTGTAAGGCGGTTTCTGGGGCCCGTACAGCGCGAAGTTCAGGTCCACCTCCCAGAGTCCGCCGTAGAGTCGGTGAGCCATGTGCGGATAAAGGTGCTTTTCCACCTTCACCGTGTCCCGCACCATCGCCAGGGCGTCGTCCCACGCATAGCTTGGCGTCCTGCCTGCCGCAGTTCGGGTCCACGAGGGGCCGTCCCCATTGAGCGAGAACGGCCGGATATGAAACCGGTACGGAGGGAGCGAAGGCCGGCTCAAGGTTGCCTGAGCCCAGGGTGCGGCGCCCGAGGACCGGTCGGGCTTGGACGGCTCCTGGGCGGACCAGAACGTGTAGTCGAAGCGCCAGGTCAGGCCCACATAATCGGCAAGATCGAGGAAATCTCCGTGCAGGCCGAAGAAGGCTTCAGCTCCGAGCTTGCGCGAGCGTGCCTGGTTCTCGGCGATGGTGTGCGGGAGCACGGCGAACGTCCCCAGCCCGTCGGGAACCGTGCCCTCACCGCGGATGCAGGAAAAAGGCTGAAGGTCCTTGCCGGCCGCGTCGGTCCAGAACGCCCTCACCTCGTAGTAGCCCGGAGGCGGCGAGGGCACGGTAAAGCCGTAGCGGGGACCATCGGCGAGCTGGGCCTGGCCGTGAGCGGTCAGCTTCCGGTCGTAATCATGCACCTGATACCGAAACCCCAAGGCGCCCGGTGGGGGCGTGCCGCCGACGTTGAAGCCGAGGGACACGGATTCGCCGCGCTGGTAAAGGTTGTTCGCGGGGTGCGAGGAGTGGAAGTCGAGCCAGCCATGCAGCCGGTCCCTCCGGTACGCCGTGATCTTGTTGAAGCGCAGTGAGGTACCGGGCGAGCTGGTGGCAAACGAGATGGCACGGAGGGTGCGCGCCTTCTCCGGGGTCAGTGGTTCGTGCCTTGCGTTCCGGAACCGGTCAAGCGGAAGAACCCACTGCACCATTTTCCCTGCCGGCAACGTGCTTTCAAGGACCGTTGAAAAGCTCTCTCCGCCGTCGGTGGTCAGCTTGGGCGAGATCCACCATTGCGCCTCCGCCGCGGAGCCCAGCACGATCCGGAAGCCGTCGACATCGGGCGGCAGCGGCACGCGCGGCATGTCCTGGCGCGCGAGGGTAAACCAATTGTGGCTCCCCTCACGGTTCTGGGGGTCCTGCCGCCGCACATTTGCTTCGAGAACGGGCTTGTTCAGTCCGGGCAGCCGACGGCCCGGGGAGACCGCATAGGCCACGTTCGGCCCGCAGGCCGTCGTCCACGCGCCCGGCGGGTCTGTCCCGAACCGCACCACGGTGGCCACATCACGCGCCGGGCCGAGAACGACAGGCTTCGCGCGCGTTCCAGCCCGCGCCCTGATCTCATCAGCCGGGAGTTGCGCGAACATGGTACTCTGAAGGCCCACAAGCCCTACCACGAGCAAGACTGTTGAAGGTCGCATGGAGTCACTCCATCTCGAGAATCACCGGGTGGTCGGTCAGATCCAGTGCGACCGAACTGACGTTGCGCGGAACCTTGGTCGCGGTCGTCCCGGCCGTTGGATCGTACACTTTTACCGACGTGCGGACACCGCCCAGCTTGACCGTGACACGGTCCGAGCCCTTGACTCGTTCTCCCCATACGACCAGCTCGAACCGGCCGCCACTCTTCTGGAGCAGCAGGTCGTGCACGGTGGCGGGCTCTTCTGTAATCGCGTAATCGAGCTTCCCGGGATTTCGAGGTCTGCCGCGATCGGCCAGGATCGTCGTCAGGTTGTGCAGGTACACCGCGGCCTGGCGCGGGGTGTAGTCGGACTTGAAGAAGCCGAACCGCTGATTGCCCCCCTCGTCGGTCCGGTCGCGCAGCAGGTACACGGCCGTCTGGCTCCAGCCGCGCTGGAACTGATCCAGATACATGCTCAGCAGATTCCGCGCATGGATCTCCTCGGTGATGGGGCCGTCGATCGTGCAGCCGGTTTCCGTGGTCACGCGCGGCAATGTAATGAGTTGCTTCTCGGAATAGCCCCGAAAGTGCTTCGCCCAGGTGATGCCATGATTCCCGTAAAGGCCGTCAACCTTGCACGCCGAGGTCGGGTCGGCGGCGTTCCACGTCTTGTTGTCCGCGAGGCCCGCCGAGTTGGGATGATAGATGTAATTGTGAACATTCGCAAAGTCGGCGAACCGTGTTCCCGGCGGCAGCATTGTGCCGGCGCCCTCGGGGATGGTGAGGAACTGCAAGCCGACGTTATCGATCTCGGCACCCGCCTCGCTGATCGACCAGACGGGGTATTTTTTCAAGATGGGATCACTCTTGACGGTCCGGTACAGGTCGCGCTGAAGCTTGGCGACGGCCAGCCACGACGGCGCGCGGCCGCCCCCCTTTTCGCCCTGGTACGTGACGCCCCAGTTGTTCGGCTCGTTGTTCCCCTCGAACGCCAGCAAGGCGTTTGCCCTGGCCAGTTGCCGGGCGGTCGTGAGCAGCTTCTCGAGGTCGGTCCCGCCGCTGACCAGTCCCCAACTGAACCGGACGCCCGTCTGCCGATGCAGGTCGAGATAGGTCTGAACGGTGGTGGGGCCCCGGGAAGAGAGCCCCTCGATGCCTCCTCTCACCCAGCGAAATCCGGCGTACCGGATCATCTCGATCGTCCGCGGCAGAGGTTGCCCACGATCGGGAAAGCTGGTGACAACGCCGATGCTGTTCAGGAAATCCGTCGCGGGCACGGCGGTTGTCCGGTGTGCTTGGTCTGTTGTTTCTCCGCTCCCGGTCTGGGCCGAGGCGGTTGTGGCCAAGAGAATGAGAACGACGAGCGAAGCCGAGTGGCTCGCGGGTTGTCTCGACATTGTCTGCGATTCCTTCTCAGGATTCTCCACCAGTTTTCTCACGTCGCGTCGTCTGCTTGCGAAGCAGGTCCCGCCGTTTCATCTCATCAATGGCAACTCGTGTTTTCAAACCCACGTAAAAGGGAGTCGAGTGTTCGAGTTGGTCCAGCTTTTCGGGGAGGTTGTCTACAAGCCCCCGCTCAGCCGCTTCATCGAGAACCTGGAGCATCCAAAGGGGTTCGATTCCTCTCCTTTTCGACTCGCGCCTCGCCTTCATGTCGTCCATGACGATCGCGCCGGCTGCTTGCTCAAGGGCGAGAGAAATCACCGCCCGATCTCCGTCGCCCCGTACTCCTCGCTTCCCCAGTGACGGAATGTCCTCGACTTGCTCGGGTTGGAGAATCTCGAGCCATTCCGGGGGATTGGCGGCCCACTGCCTCACGAGTTCGGGAGCCCGAGGATCGCTCATCTCCTTCTCGATCACCACACGAGCCGTGAGGACCCGATCAAAGATCCGGGGCAGAATCTGCTCGCAGCCGATGAGAATGAGGTAATGCAAGGGCCCCATGTCGATCACCGCGATCATCTTGCACGGGCCTTCCTCAAGAACTCGCGTCCCTCCTCGAACTCATCCAAATCCAGGTCTTGGCCCATCCCCCGCTGCTTCAGGAGCTGCTCGGTCTCGTGGAAGCTCAGGCCCAGCGCGTCCTCAAGCTGACGGTGGGTGATCCTCGCCTGGCGGTACTGCTCCATGAGATAGACCTCCTTCGCCTCGCGGTTGAGGTCGGCTCCGTCCGTGCGGATTTGCTGCTCGATCTCCTTGGGAATCTCGAAGCTGATATTCATCGTCGCCACCTCGACCATCGACCCGGTCCGCCCTTTGGCACTCCCATGTTTCCCTATTCTAATGGCGCCCAGGCAATCGGGAAACCGTAGGGTGGTCATTGCCCATCCAGCACCTTGCCCCCGAATCGATGTCGTTGTGAAATGGAATTCACTGGAGGCAATCTCATGAAGCGACTCGCATGTTTGATCTGTGTGCTGTGTGTCCGCCAGGCGCTCGCGGACGAGCCC
>JBMFUH010000311.1:0-7415 GCA_049966735.1 Isosphaeraceae bacterium | reverse complement strand
CCACTTGATGAGGGGAGCATCCTCGACATGCCGACCTCGGTTCCGCGAACCAGCGTGACCGAGGCCGCCGACGATCTGAAGGCTCGCGACGCAATCCTCCGCACCTTCCCCGAGGTCTGGCAGGTCGTGGGCAAAGCCGGCCGGGCCGAGACCGCGACGGACCCGTCGCCGCTGGAGATGATCGAGACGGTCATCAACCTGCGCGATCACCGGCTCTGGCCCAAGCGAAAGCTCCGGTACCAAGACATCCTGGCGCAAACCGAGGCCGTGCTCAAAGAGATGGAGGCCAAAGGGCTGTTGCGTCCCTTACCGCCTGGAGAGCGGCGCACCTTGATCAATGATGCGGCCATGGCGGTCGAAACCAGGATTGACCTCATCCTCCGTGACCTGGCGATGCTCAAGCTGGCCGAATTTCGGCCGGAACTCGGCCGCGAACTGGCCGCTGACGCCGTTCGCGACCTGCTGAGCCGCCTGGACCGGCAGGCCCGGAACCGGCCGCTCGGACCCGATGAGCAGTCGAGGCTGGTTGAAACGCTCGCTGCTTCGTACGGCGATCACCTGGCCCTGCAGCCGCTTTACGACGATGTCGCGGCGCTCTGCCGCGAGGCGGTTCCTCGTCTCGTGACGCTGGGCGTGCTCCGCGACCGCCGCGACCTGCTCACTCCGTCCCCCGGCCCGCTCGATCAAGCTCGTGAGCTGGTGGGCGAAGTCTTCGGCGCTCGAACTCCGGATCTGTGCACGCGCGTCACGGATCACCTGATCGCGGCCCACGAGGCGCGGCTCAAGGAGCGAACCCACCGCCTCAACTGGGAGTTGCTCGACCGTGCCGTGGGTGCCGCGACCTGGGGGGCGATCGAGGAGCTGACCCGTCTGGGGCAGGACAGGAAGCTGAGTGCACGCGACGCGACGAATGATGAACTTCAAAGCATGCGGCATCTGTTGGAAAAACCCTTCGCCGATCGGCTCTTGCTCTGGCAGAAGACGAAGGAAGACCTGATTGCCGAGATGGACGCGGCGATTCAGATGCCAGGTTGGGGCAATATCTTCACGCAGCCGATCATCAACCGGATCGAGATGCTCTCGACCGGCGTCCGTTCGCCGATCGGTGTCAAGATCTTCGGCGAGGACCTGGACCAGATCCAGAAGGTCGGCCAGGAGGTTGCCGCGGCGCTCCGCACAGTACCCGGGGCTGCCAATGTCGTCCCCGACCAGATCGTGGGCAAGGGTTACGTGGAAATCAGGATCGACCGCAAGAAGGCGGCCCGCTACGGCATCCAGGTCGGCGACATCCAGGACGTGGTCGAGGTGGCGATGGGAGGCAAGCCTCTGACCATGACCGTCGAGAAGCGCGAACGGTACCCGGTGCGCGTGCGCTACGCCCGGGCTTTCCGCGACGACGTCGAGTCTCTGAGGCGGATTCTGGTCGCCGCCCGGGCTCCGTTGGCCGCGACTGAGGGCAATGTGCGAGCCTCAGAGGCGATGGGGCGCGGGACTGCTTTGACCGCGAGCCCGGCGGGAGCGCCCGTGCAAATCCCCCTGGCCCAGGTGGCCGACATCCGGGTGGTCGAGGGCCCGGCGGTGATCAAGGGCGAGAATGGCCGGCTCCGCGCCTATGTCCAGGCCAGCGTGCGCGATCGCGACGAGGTCGGCTTCATCGAGGAAGCCAGGCGGGTGGTGGAGCAAAAGGTCGAACTGCCGCCCGGCATGTATATCGAGTGGTCCGGCGCGTTCGAGCATCAGCTCCGGGCCCGCAGAACATTGCAGCTTGTTTTCCCGGCCGTCATCGGCGTGATCGTGCTGATCCTCTACCTGACTTACCACAACATGGTTGACACGTTGCTCATGATGACCAGCGTCCTGGGCGCCTTGGCCGGCGGGGCCATCTTCCAGTGGCTCTTCGGCTTCAACTTCAGTGTCGCGGTCTGGGTGGGCTACATCGCCTGCTTCGGCATGGCGGTCGAAACCGGTGTCGTGATGCTCGTCTACCTGCGCGAGGCGATCGACGAGCGGGGCGGACTGGCGGCAATCGGCTCGGTCGCCGACTTGAAGCAGGCGATCCTCGAAGGCGCCGTGCACCGGCTGCGGCCCAAATTGCTAACCGAAGGCGCGGCGATCATCTCGATCGCTCCCATGCTCTGGGCCACCGGCGTGGGGGCCGAAGTCATCCGGCCGATGGCGGCGCCCGTTTTGGGCGGTTTGCTCATCGCCGACGAAGTGATCGACATCTTCCTGCCGGTCCTTTATTTCGCAGTCCAGAAGTGGCGCTGGAGGAAGTCACCGGGAGCCAATCTTCCCAACGGCCGTTCCTCGGTCGAGCGGCAGCGCTTGTCGGCGCCGGCCGCGCAAGTCGTGTTTTCGTCCCCGGCCTCCTGACGGGTCGGTCTGAGCTGGATTACCGAAATTGGTCTCCCGCCAGGGGGGGCCCCTGGCCGGGAGGTGTCCCGGTGTCGCGGCAAAAAGAATGGCCGCAAGGAAACAACCGCAAGGACCGCGAGCATTTGGAGGAATAGTGATGCGATTGACTCCACAAGCAACGATGCCGACGTGGCCCGTTTGGGTCGGTACCCTTCTCGCTCTGGTTAGTCTGACCCATGTCCTCGTAGCGGGCAACGAGGACTGGGCCCACTTACGCGGACTCGCCTGCGGCTGGAGCTGCCAGACAGGCGGTTCCCGGGATGCGATGCGGTGCAACAAGGTCGGCGTGGGCACGGGCTCGATGGATATGCCTGAGCCTCCTCAGCAGAGCACGACAGCAAGCACGATGCCGATGTCCGCGACCGGATTACAGAGCGTGAACACAAGCGGTGACGCCGCTGCAACCCTACCGAAGCTGGCCGCGAGGTCAGTTTCGGGTGTGCCAGCCCCATGCTTGTGCTCTGTCTCCCCCAACATGGTCAGTTCGGCAGCGGCGACCTGGCTTACTTACCAGGTGGCAATCCCCTAACTGTAACAGAGATTTTCGGGGCCCTCCGGAGCGTTTCCGGGGAGCTAATCACGTCTATTCCTGAGAGTTCGGAGGAATCCTGATGCGCTCGATCTGGCGACCGATGATCATGACGGGGCTCGTCGCCGCCGGCGCCCTGCTGGCAATGGCTGGCCTGGCCGGCGTCCAGGAATGGAAGGGCGCGGGCTTGTTTTACAACTTGAGCCACGGCTGGCGAGGACACACCTGCGGGTGGAGTTGCTCGGCAAGCGGTTGCGGCTGTGGACCGAACTGCGACATGGCCGGCATGAGCACGGGCTCGATGCCGGCGTCCGGGCCTGCCACGCGGGCCACGACAACAAACGCGACGGGGCTGCCAGCGGCTGGCACGCCGGGCATGAGCAGCGACAGCGCCGCCGTTCCGGCGGCACCAACAACCCCGACCGCCGCGGCCACTCCAGGCGCTCCGGCCCAATAGTGCTGGCTCCGCACCTGCTCCCATCAGCGAGGCGTCTCCATGACACTCCGGTTCAAGTTCGTCATTCCCATCAACGTGATCTTGATCGGCATCCTTGCAGCCTCGCTGGCCTGGGAATGGCGGCGCCTGGAGCGGACCGAGTTCACGATTCTCCGCACGCGCCTGGACGAGGAGGCACGCTTTGTCCACGCCGCGGCCAGAACATTCGGCGCGTCGTCCAGGTTCAGGGACTTCCTTCTGCAGTTCTGTCGTGCAACCGATGTGACCGCTTCCCCCGAGCATCAAGTTACGGTCGCTGGCCCTGAGGGAGAGATTCTGGCCCATGCGGCGGCTCACGTGCACGACCCCATCGACCCGGCTGGCCTGGCAGCGCTCGCCTCGGGATTCTGGTCGCGGCGCCGCGGAGACGAGTCCTATCTCATCCGCGTGTCAAACGAGAACGGCCGGCGAGTCGTGGTTGCCGAATCGACGCGGCGGCTTCAGCAGCGAGTCCGCGGCGCGCTTCTGAGCCAGGCGCTGTGGATTGTGGGCCTGGGCGTTCTGGTGCTCGCCGTCGTCAACGCCATGATGAGCCGGGCCGTGCTTCGGCCTGTGCGACGGCTCCATGAAGCGGCCGTCCAGATCGAGCGGGGGCGGCTGGGAACGCAGGTCGAGTGGAGCGGCCGCGACGAGCTGGGCGCTTTGAGCCAGCAGTTCAACACCATGTCGCGGACACTCGCCGATCAAGCGGAAGAGAGCAAGCGCGAGCTCGACGCGGCTCACAAGGTTCAGGCGCATGCCTTGCCTCCGGAGACGATCGAGCTGGGGGGCGTGCGAATCGCCGGCCGCTGTATCCAGAGGGGGCCCGTCGGGGGCGATGTCTACGACGTGAGGCTCTTGCCGGGAGACCGCCTGGCGATCCTGGTCGCCGACCTCTCCGGCCACGACGTCTCGGCCGCCCTCAACACGGCGATGCTCCGCTCGATGGCCTGGCGGGAAGCCGAACAAGCGGTATCGCCCGGCGAGGTCCTCGCCAACCTCAATGAGCAACTCTGCCGCGACCTGCCCCCGGAGCACTTCGCCTCAGCAGTCTTCGCGTGGTTCGACCTCGCCTCGTCCCGGTTGCTCTACGCCAACGCGGGACATCCGACATCGTATTTCCGCTCGCTGGCGGGGGCTCTCCGGGAACTCGAAAGCGGCGGTCCGGTGCTGGGGCTCATCCCCGGTGCCGAGTACCCATCCGTCATCCTCGATCTTGCTCCGGGGTCGTGGTTGTTCGCGTGCACCGACGGAGTCACCGAAACGCGCGACGCGCGAGGGCAGCTCTGGGGGACGGGCGAACTCCTGGCGATGCTGCAATCCGACCGCCAGGAGAAGCCAGACCGGCTCATCAAAAGGATCGGCGAGAGGTTAAAGGAACTCCGGGGCGATCGCCCGCAGGAGGATGACGTGACTTTGATGATGGCCGAGCTACCGTAGGCTGATGCAAAGTTGGTCTTGACGGCGTTTTCTGGGGGCAACCGAGTGTTCTGGTTTTGTAACGGGGCAACCGGGCGAGCGCTGGGCGTCAGCCTGGGGTTATCCGTCCCGGCACACGGCGGGACGGACGGGGCGGCGGCCCTCATCCGGCCTTCGGCCACCTTCTCCCAGGGGAGAAGAGAAGGTCGGAATCATCCCTTCTCCCTTGGGGCCCCTTCGGGGGCCCGGGTGTCCCGGCCTGCCGGGACGGTTGAGGGTCTTTCCAGGCTGATGCGCGGCCGCCCCCGCCAGCGTTTCGTGGTCCGAAACAAAAACAGAAACAGGACAAAAGGCCCCCCCCGAGAACGTGTGTCAAGCCCAACTTCGCATCAGCCTACCTTTGCCCTGGCTTCCTCAAAAGTCATGGAGGAATAGTGGTCGTCGATCCGCCCGTGCACGAGGTTGTTCCGGTGGACCCTGACGGCTTGAGCTTCGTCGATGACGTCCCCGAGAATCACACACGCGACACCGACTTCTTCGAGTCGGACATTTCCCTCAGCGTCCCTGACATCGTTGCCGGGAAGGAGTCGCCAGAAAGAAAACACCGCGCTCGAACACCGTGAACATGCGGATCAGATAGGTCGCATCAAGGTTTCGCTCCGCGGCATAGATATCCGCGACAGCCAGGTCGTCCCAGCCCCGTTCTTCCGCGACATCATGGACCTCGTCGGGCGTCGCCCCCAGCAACCAGTCCATTGCGACTCGAACTGCTTGATACTCTCACTCCGCGGCCTTGATCCGGCTCGCCCAATCAAAACGACTATGCGACATGGGCGGCGATCTCGTTCAAAACCCGATTCAAGGACGATTCATCCAGTGTCATGGATTCGGCTTGCTTGATCCTGGCCACCGTGGCCGTGGAACGGAACGCATAGTGCAGCTTCCACGCACCATCGACACGGTACAGGCTGGCGATGTCGTCGTACGCTGGTAGGAGGTAGAGGTCGACAACTCCCTCGGTTCCTGGGGCGAACCGACCGACCGGGTCGAGAATGACCTCAACTGTCTCGCGCTGCATGAGCATGGCCGGGGCCTTGTACCGGCCGAGAGCCGAATCCCGCATCGACTTTTCAATAACCCGAGTCCGCCAACCAGACCCTTCCGCCCATCGCCTGACCCGGTCCAGGAGTTCGTGGAGAGTCGTGAGCCATTCGTCGCGAGTCGCATCGGGTTTGTCGACCTGACGTCTTTTCGTTTCCGGCCTCGCCATCGTTCCGATCTCCTCGCGGCATTCGGTCCTCGCCAACTCAATTGTCCCACGACGGCCTAGATCCGCCAAGAGAGCGTGGCCCAGCGACAGACCCCGCTCTGATCTCCTCTGTTCGTGCGAGGACTCTCCCTTGCCTGGTCATTGACTCGCCAGCTCCAGCATCGTGCTTGGCTCATCCAGCTCGAAGATCACCTTGGACAATTCGGGGAGGGCGACAGCCTCCCGGCGAGCCGGGCCAGAATACCGCTCGGCAGGAGCCTCGCTCTCCCAGAATCACGAAAGGCCATTTACTGGCATCTCATCATGCGTCCGGCCGTCCAGCTCGCGGCCGGACTTGTGCTTGCGCACGCCGCCCCATTGCTTGAAGAAGAACGGCACGCCCGCGGCCTGGCACTGGTCGCGGATGGCCCGCACCCAGTCAGGCTGCATCGGCCGGGCCTTGGGGCCGCTCTCCCCGCCGACGATGACCCAGCCGATCTCCGAGAGATCGAGCGGACCCAGGTCTTCAAGCAAGGGCTCGACCGAGAGCATTCGCAGGCCGGCAGGTGCGGCGCGAAGGTGCTCGATGCGCGGCAGCCCGTGCTTGCGGTTGTCCACGCTGACTCCGAACCAGATGTGCGGCTCACGCGCCGCGAAGCTCAACCGTGAGCAAAGCATCTCGCGCATGCGTTCGGACCGCTTGGTGAGCACCTGATAGGTGTGCCGATTTGCTTCCACCATCACGCGGCAAACCCGCTCGATGTACTCGTCGGCGACATCCTCGTGGAAGAGGTCGCTCATCGAGTTGACGAAGACCATGCGCGGCGTCTTCCAGCGGAGCGGCTCATCCAGCTTCTCGGGCATCAGGCGAAGGTCGAACCCCTGCTCGTAAGGATGCCCGGGAACGCCGCGAAACCGTTCGGCGAACGTCTCGGCGTAGCAGTGCGCGCAACCAGGGCTGATCTTCGTGCAACCTCGGATCGGGTTCCACGTCGCGTCGGTCCATTCGATCTTGGAGTTGAGGCTCATGTTCGGTAGTGGCGAGTGACGAGTGTGTGGCTGGGGAATCATCGAAATGCAGTGAAGTGGGCAAGATCCGGTTGCGACCTCCCCTTACCAACTACTCGCCACTCTCAAGCATACATCCTCTGCCCGTTGGCCCGGACTTCCACTCCGTGCTCCTGGAGGAAGCTCAGGCAACGGCGGGGGATTCTGCACTGGAGTCGCACACGGTCCTCGTCGTAGGTCCGATTGCGGATCTGGGCGTGCTGGGCCAGGTAGGAGAGGACGCGGCCGTTGGCCACGCCGATCTCGACCTCCGCTTCCAG
>JBMFUH010000310.1:0-7432 GCA_049966735.1 Isosphaeraceae bacterium | reverse complement strand
GCCAGCACGCGGCCCACCTCAACCTTCTCGGTCCCTGCCGGCACGATGATCGTTGTCAGCGTCCCGGCGCCGGGCGATTCCAGGTTGACGGTCGCCTTGTCCACCTCGATCTCGGCGATCGCCTCGCCAGCACGAACCGGCTCACCTTCCCGCTTGCGCCAGGCGAGGACGGTTCCGCTGGACATCGAGTCGACCAATCTGGGCATGCGGATCTCGATCGGCATGGCAGTTGTCCTCATCCGCTGTATTGATCCAGGCAGGCCCGGGCGGCAGCGGCAACGATGGCCTGGGAATCGAGACCATACTCGCGGTAGAGGTCCGGAATGTCGCCCGATTGACCGAAGCTTTCCACGCCGAGGGCGACCACGCGATGTCGGGCGACGGCGCCCAGCCATGACAGCGTCGCCGGATGGCCGTCGAGCACCGTCACGATCACCGCGCCGGGAGGCAACATTCCCAGCAGTGTCTCGACGTGCGAGCGAGCCCGCGCCACGCCTCCGGCTCGCGTGCGGACGGCAGCCAGCCAATCGCCATGCAGCCTCCCAGCCGAGGTGACGACCAGCAATCCGGCCGCGGGAATGTCCTCAACGATCCGCGCATGGGCCTCGATCGCCTCGGGCGTCACCACGCCCGAGCAGACGAGCGCCAGGCTGGCGCCGGGGCCGGGAGGAATGTGCCAGTAGCCCCCGCGGACGATTGCCCGGCGGAGTTCGGGAGTGAGCGGGCGCTCGAGCTGCGTGATGGGCCGCGTCGATAGCCGCAGGTAGACCGAGCCGCCATCGTCGTCCTGGATGTGCCGCAAGGCCCAGGCCAGGATCACCGCGAGCTCGTCCACGAACGCCGGCTCGAACGCCGTCAGACCGGGCTGGCCGATGCCGATCAACGGTGTGATGACCGACTGATGGGCCCCTCCCTCCGGCGCCAGGCTGATTCCCGACGGCGTTGCCACCAGCAGGAATCTCGCCCCCTGGTAGCAGGCGTAGTTGAGCGCATCCAGACCGCGGCAGATGAAAGGATCGTACAGCGTGCCGATGGGCAGCAGACGAGCGCCGAAGAGCGGGCCGGCCAGGCCGAGCGCCGCCAGCAGCAAGAACAGGTTGTTCTCGGCGATCCCCAGCTCGATGTGCTGGCCGGTGGGAGACATCTCCCACTTTTGCGTCGAAGCGATCGCCTCTTCGCGGAACAGATCCGCCCGGGGACGGCGATCGAACAGGCCCCGCCGGTTGACCCACGGGCCGAGATTGGTCGAGACGGTCACGTCGGGCGAGGTCGTGACAATCCGGTCCGCGAACCCGTCGGAATCGCGCGCCAGGTCGTTGAGCAACCTGCCGAACCCCTCCTGCGTGGACATCTTCGCCCCCTGGGGAACCTCCAAGCTCTCGGGAACGGCCAATCGGGGCGGTTTACGACGCCGGTGATCGGGGGCGGCGTAGGGGACCTGTTCGAGGAACCGCCGCAGTTCCTCGGCGGGTACGTCCAGGCCGGCAAACGGGTCGTACTCCTGTCCCGGCGCGATCTGCCGCGCCTGGCGGAAAACCTCCATCTGCTCGAGGTTCATCAAGCCCGAATGATTGTCCTTGTGCCCGGCGAACGGCAGCCCGTGGCCCTTGATCGTGTAGGCGATGAAGCAGGTGGGGACGTCGCTCTGGGCAGTGTGGAAGGCATCGAGCACCGCCTCCATGTCGTGCCCGCCGAGATTGGTCAAGAGCTCGTGCAAGGCCGCGTCGTCATGTTCGTCGAGCAGGGCGGCGATTCCCTGGGTTGCCCCCAGGTCGCGCTTGAGGTGGGCTCTCCAGCCGGCGCCGCCACGGTAAACCAGGGCCGAGTACACGGAATTGGGGCAATTGTCGATCCAGTCGCGGAGCGCTTCCCCTCCCGGACGCTCGAAGACCGCCTGAAGCTTCCGGCCGTACTTGAGCGTGACGACGTCCCAGCCCATCGCTCGAAACGTGCTGTCGATTCGCAAGAAGAGCCGGTCCTCCACCACGCTGTCGAGGCTTTGCCGGTTGTAATCAATGACCCACCAGACGTTGCGGACATCGTGCTTCCAGCCTTCCAGAAGAGCCTCGAACACGTTGCCCTCGTCCAGCTCGGCATCGCCGGCCAGAGCGATCATCCGGCCGGGAGGGCGATCCGCCGGCAAGAGCTGCTTGAGCCGGAGATAGTCCTGAACGAGCGAGGCAAACAACGTGATGGCAACGCCCAGCCCGACCGAGCCGGTCGAGAAATCAACCTCGTCGCCGTCCTTGGTGCGGGAGGGATACGATTGCGCGCCCCCCTTGGCCCGGAACCGCTCCAGATTCTCACGCGACTGCCGGCCCAGCAGGTATTGAATCGCATGAAAGATGGGGCTGGCGTGCGGCTTGACCGCGACCCGGTCCTGGGGCCGTAACACATCGAAGTAAAGCGCGGTCATCAGCGTTGCCAACGAGGCGCACGACGCCTGGTGGCCACCTACCTTGAGCCCGTCGCGCGAGGGGCGCAGGTGGTTGGCATTGTGGATCATCCAGGTGGAGAGCCAGAGCACCTTCCGTTCCAGCGCTCGCAGGCAATCCAGCCGGCGCGAGACTCCGGTCAAGCTCCGCGCAACCGGCAGAGCGCCGTCTTGCACGGCAAGACTCCGCGGATCGTCCATGGCGGGCATCCCGAGAAAGGTATCGTAACATCGGCGATCACATGAGAGCGATTGTACCGAGAAAACACGGGAAAGGGGGCGGAAAATACCTTGCTCTTCCAGGCGACCCGGTCATTGAACGCCTCCCCGCGCCGCCTCCGACATGACGCCACGAGTACGACCGGACCAGCAAACGCCAGCTTGCCGCGCCCGCCATGATGCGGACGCAATATGAAGCGCCTGGTCGCGCAGCAGCAAACATGCTCTGACTGCCGTGTTTTCCTGATAAAGATCCGCCTTGCGGATTCTTTTGCGATCACAGCATCACCCTCTTGACAGGCACCGGATATTTGCCATGATGAGCGCTGAGACGGCAGCGACCGGCGAGGAGCTCCCAGCGCTCTTCAAACCGGGTCGATCGCGAATCCGTGCGGACAGGTCTTGTCCAAACCGAGCGACAGTTCGTCTGCCATCTCGCGGGCGATGTCCAGCCGGGAGCCAGCCATGTTCGATCAGGTTTTTGACAACTTTCGCAAGGCGACCGAAACGACGTTGCAGGCCCAGCAGGACCTGTTTCGCCAGTGGATGAGCCAGTGGTCCATGATTCCGGTCCCCCCAACGGCGTCTTCCAGCGCGTCCGCAATGACGGAGCACGTTGGCAATCTCCAGAAGCAGTGGACCGACAGCATCACGGCGCTCATGACCCGGCACTGTGAGGCTCTGGATGCACAGTACCGGGCCGGAATCAAGACCATCGAGGACGCCCTCCGAACCACCGAGGCCAAGAACCCGGAGGAATTCCGCGAGCTGACCGAGGAACTCTGGCGCAAAAGCTTCGAGGTGCTCAAACAAACCATCGAGAACCAGTTCCACGACTTTCAGGCCGCGGTCGAGAAATGGTCGGAACTGATGACTCAGAAAAGCGCGCGAGGCTGACCACGAGAGACCCGCGGGGGCGGCAAGAAAAGCGGAGGGATCGAAGATGGCGTCGACGAATCAAACCGAGGAAACGACCTCACCCATCGATCCGGCGCGTGATTTTCTCGAGTTCTGGCGGAACTACTTCGAGCAGACCGCGATCCAGACGCGGATCCTCCTGGAGAGCATGCAAGGAGGAAAATCCCTGGAGCAGATGCACGATCAGTGGCTCGGGCCGCTGAGCCAGAGCCTCGACAGCTTCATGCGGGCCCCGGCCTTTCTGGAAGTGCTCAAGCAAACGCTCCAGAGGATGATTGATCTCAAAGTGCTCCAGGACCAGATGGCCCAGACGGCCGCTCGGCAATCCGCGACCGTCCAGTCCGCTGACCTCTCGAGCCTCTGCCAGCGGGTTCACAGCGTGGAACAGACCATCCTCGCGAGGCTTGCCGGTCTCGATGACCGCCTGAAGGCGATCGAAGAGCGGTTGTCGGCAAGCCCAGCGGAGCAAAGCACCGCCTAAAAACCTTGCTCGCGCGCAAGGCTGAAAGCCTCGTATCCGGCAACCAAGCAATCCTTCCAGCCTGGGGATCAAGAATACAAGGCGGGACATGCATGGTCCCGTCCTCGGGAGCCTGATTTCAAGGTCCATAATCAGTTGATCCCGATGGAGAGACTTCATGAACATCAGGGGCAAATCCGCCGTCATCACGGGGGCGGGAAGCGGAATCGGTCAGGCGATCGCCGTCGAACTGGCCGAACGGGGAATCGGGTCTGTCGGACTCGTCGATCGGATCGAAGGGGTGCGCAATGTGGCTCGGATCATCAACGACCGCATGGATCGCCCGGTTGCCGACGCGTTCATTGGCGACGTGACGGACACAGCGTTCCGCCAGAAAGTATTCGACACGATGTGCGGCAAGTACGGCGCGCCGGCGGTCTGTGTGCCCGCCGCGGGCATCACCCGCGATCAGCTCGCCGTGAAGGTGGACAAGCAAACCGGTCGCGCGTCGATCTACCCAATCGAGAGTTTTCGGCTGGTGCTGGAGGTCAACCTCATCGCCCCCGTGTACTGGGCCATCGAGATGATCGCCCGGATCGCCGAGGAACGAGCCAAGAATGGCAAGAGCCGCTGGACCACCACAGAGGGCATTCAGGGAACTGTCATCTTTATCGGCTCGATCTCGTCCCAAGGCATCCCCGGGCAAGTTTCCTACTCATGCACCAAGGCAGCCCTCGAAGGCGCCGCCGCCACGCTGTCCAAGGAAGCCATCCACCACGGCGTGCGGTTCGCCACCATTCACCCCGGATTCACCGACACGCCGATGGTCCAGGCGCTGGGCCAAGAGTACATCCAGAAGAGTATTCTTCCCTACACGCAGCTCAAACGGCTCATCGATCCCACCGAGATCGCCGACGCGATCTACTTCATGATCTGCAACTCGGCGGTCAGCGGCGAACTCTGGGCCGATGCGGGATGGCACCCGTCCGTCTGAGGGACCGCAACGTCGTCGCCCGCGAACTCGCCCCGCGCGTTGCCCCACGCCACGATCCTCGAGAACATTCCCCCCGCTCAACCCTTTCCCTTGCTTACTTTGGCCTAAATTGCCTCGCTTCCCTGCTGTGTCACCCTCAACCGGAAATCTCCGCCTGATCCGGAGGTCCGGTGGAATCGTTTCAAGCCCAACGGGAGGGAGGGACGATAAACACGGCATAAGCTGAAGACCGCGCAAGGGATCGATGTTCCCCCTCTGGTGGTCCGGTGGGAGAAGACTCGTGGCGTCAGCCAGACACAAACCGCATGACGGCCGGCGTTCCCCGAGCTTCCAGGCTCTGGCGGCCCTTGGCGCGCTCGTGCTGGCGCTGGGACTGGTTCCCCGGGGTGTGGGTGACGACGCTGCCGCCCCAGCCTCCCAACGGGGCAAGATCATCTACCAGAAAAGGCGGTCGTTCCGCATCCCCTTCAGTATTGACGCCCAGGGCCGAGCCCGCCTCAAGGAGGTCCAGCTCTGGGTCTCCGAGGATTCCGGCTTCCACTGGGAAGGCAAGAGCACGACCACGCCGGAGCTGGGCAAGTTCACCTTCCGGGCGTCGCACGATGGCGAGTACTGGTTCGCGACCCGGACCATCACCCGCGACGGCCAGAGCTCGCCGCCGATGAACCAGGAACCCGAGCCCAAAATGAAGGTGGTGATCGACACGGTCCCGCCCTCGATCGTCCTGGAGCCGGACGGCCGACGAGGCAGCTCGGCATCGGTACGCTGGGAGGTCAAGGACGAGCACCTCGACCTCCAGACCCTCGCGCTGGAATATCAGGCGGAGGGGGCCAGTCAGTGGCGCAGGGTGCCCATCCGCCGTGTCGGCCTGATCGGTGCGGAAAGCTGGGACGCGGGCACGGCCGATTCCCTGCGCGTTCGGGCCTCGGTCGCCGACAAGGCGGGGAATGTCGCGGAAACGGAGATCGTCCTGCCGGAAGGAACCCCCGGAGAGTCTGACCTCGCGGCGGGCGCTACCGAGCCCCCCGCGCCTGCCGTCGAGCAGATTTCCCGGCCCAATTCGGGGCATGCGGGAAATGCGGGAAACGAGGGAAATGCGGGAAATTCGCAATTCCCCCCGATCCAGGAAGCTCCCCCGTCCAACGTTTCCAATGCCCCGAACCGATCCGCTCCCCAGCACTCGCTGGCCAGCCGGACCCGGCTCGATGACCGGCCTTACGGTCGATCCCCTGCCCCGGCGCAGGCGCCCGCGCTTGCCCCGGCGCCTGCCCCGAACTGGGATCGAGGCGGCGCGGGAGCTTACGGCTCGGGCTCCGGCAACGTCCGGCCCTCGAATCCTCCGCCAACGGCGTCCGGCGCGGGGGCTGCCAATCCGTTCGGCAACCCGTTCCAGACCAGCGACGGCGCGGGCGGCTTCGTCTCCTCGACGGCGGCAACGAACCCAGGCGGCGGCGGCAATGGCGGCGGCGGGACGGTGCTGGTGCCCAACCCTCGGTTCAAGCTCCAGTACGCGATCGAGGATGCGGGGCCGAACGGGCCGGCGAGCGTCGAACTCTGGATCACCCGCGACGGCGGCCGAACCTGGATTCGCCGGGGCGAAGATCCGGATCGGGTCTCGCCTTTTGACGTGGACCTGGGCGGCGAGGGGACCTACGGGCTTTGCCTGGTGGCTCGCTCGGCCTCGGGACTGGGCGACCAGCCGCCAGCCCCCGGCGACCCTCCCCAGAGCTGGGTCGAGGTGGACACAACTCCGCCCACCGTCCAGCTTTATCCCGTGCAGATCGGCATGGGCCCGCACGCCGGCAAGGTGGCGATCACCTGGCGAGCCAGCGACCTGCACCTGGCCCCGAACTCGGTCTCGCTCCAGTGGCGGCCCGACCAGCCGGGAGCGGCCTGGCAGCCGATCATGGACGGCCAGGAGAACATGGGGCAGTACATCTGGACCGTTCCGCCCAGCTTCCCGGCGAAGTTCCACATCCGGGTGGAGGCGGTCGATTCGCTGGGTCACCACGGCTCGGCGGAGACCCCCGAAACCGCCCCGGTCATCGTCGATCGCAGCCGTCCCCGCAGCCGGATCATCGGCTTTGACCCCAACGCCCGCGCCGGCGACGGACCGGGAGCGAGGCCGCTACGTTGAAGTGGGCGGTGGGCAGTGGCGAGCGCGTGGGAAACGGGGAATGCGGAATTGAATTCGTTCCGCATTCCGAAGTCCGAGTTCCGAATGAGTCGGGAGGGGCTACGAACTACGAATTGAACGAACTGACTCCCGATGCTCCGGGGTGAGTTCGTTCAATTCGTAGTTCGTACGGGGGCTCAAGCGTTGCGCGGCCTCACCGGAAGGATTGGTGGCCTCATTTCATTCGGCCCACCCCACGCCCCCCCACTCCACGCACTCCCCACTCCCCAC
>JBMFUH010000309.1:0-7434 GCA_049966735.1 Isosphaeraceae bacterium | reverse complement strand
TTCTTGGATTGCGCACAAACGCACTTTGTGGCGTAAAGCGAACCAGTTCAAGCGGCGGCAAGGGCTTGCCGCCCAGGTTGAACCGCGCCCGGTTCTTGTCCACGCGCAGCGCGTACCCTCACATGCTGCCGCGGTTTCACGGCATGGCGATCGCTTTGACCGCGACTCCCGCTCGAAGGCGCGGCGCGCTCGCAACGGCCTGTCCCACGCCAGCTCTGTCCAGGGCCGTTCTCCCGCGTTTCACTCCTCATCCGCGCCCTTGAGGTCCACCTCTTCCAGCCCCATCTGCTTGGCGATCTTGGAAAGCTGGTCGCGCACCTCGAACATGCCGGCGGGCCGCTTCGTTGGATCGGACTGGAGGCAGGCCACGATCAGCGCGTTCAGGTCGGCGGGAATCCGGGGGTTGTACTTGGTCGGCAACGTCACCTTCCGCTCGGTTCCGGGCTTGGGGTAATCGCGCTGAACGAACTGACCGGTGAACATCCGATACATCGTGGCGCCCAGGTTGTAGAGGTCGGTCTTGTCGTTGACGACCTTCTCCACGGCTTGCTCGGGGGCCATGTACTGCGGCGTCCCTTGCACGCGGTTCTTATCCTGGCCGCGAATCCAGGCCGTGCCGAAATCGATCAGCTTCACCTGCCCGTTCTTCGAGAGCATGATGTTGTGCGGTTTGAGGTCGCCGTGAAAGACCCCGCGGCGATGCATGTGCGAGAGCGCGGAGGCCACCTGGCAGAAGATCAGCACGAGCTGGCCCATTTCCGGCGCCTCGACCTCGTCCAGGCTCTTCCCCTCCACGTATTCCATGAGGAGTTCGCAGCCTGTGACCTTGAACCAGGACTTCTTCTGGCGGAAGTCGTAGATCTTGGCGATCACGGGGTGGTTCAGCTTCTGGGATGCGTCATACTCGGTGCGAGCCTGCTGGATATAGATCTCGTCCTCGGGCTCCAGCTTGCGGACGACCTTCAGGGCATATCTCTTGCCGCCGGAAGTCTTGTCGCTGATCAGGAAGATCTTGCTTCCCGCTCCCTCGCCAAGTTCGTTGACCACGCGGTACTTCATCGCGGATAAACTGGGCGTATTCGATACGTTCGCCATTCCGGGCCTCATCAAAAGTTGTGGGTGGGCAGTAGGCAGTTGCTAATGGCTGGTGGCTGGTGGCTGGTGGCTGGTGGCTGGTGGCTGGTGAATGAGGTCCGATCTCCTCGCCACAAGTCACCAGTCACTAGCCACTAGAGCGGTTTGCTCATGCGTTGCTTACAGTATTGTAGGGTCCGCTGTGCGGACCAAATACCCCGGCGATCGGTCCGCACAGCGGACCCTACGGGGAGCCATCGGCCCGAAAACCGCTCTAGCCACTAGAGCGGTTTGCTCATGCGTTGCTTACAGTTTTCAAGAGATACTGTTGTGATCATACCTTCTCCCCCCGGGAGAAGGTGGAGAGAACCCGTCCAATCGGCAACTCAAGAGAAAACCGCTCTAGCGAGCCGAAGGCGAGCGCGGCCACAAGTCACTGTCAGCGCACGATCCGCACGAGCTCGACCTCGAAGATCAGGTTGGAGTTGGGGGGGATCGTTCCCTTCCTTTGATCCCCGTAAGCCAGCGCGGCGGGCACGAAGAGTTTCCGGACCTCGCCGACCTTCATGCCCGGCAGCGCTTCTTCCCAACCCCTGATGAAGTGACCAGCTCCGAGTACGGCTTTCATCGGTTCTCCCCTTTTGCGCGAGCTGTCGAAGATCGTGCCGTCTTCTAGCTTTCCCTCATACTGGACCTCCGCCACGGCACCCGTCTTGAGTTCCTCTCCGGTGCCCTGCTTGAGGGTCTCATACTTGACGCCCCCCTTGGTCGTCTTGGTCTCGCCCTTGGCCGTGGGCAGGGCGGGGGGCATGGGCTCGGCCTTGGGGGCCGCATCTCCCTGAATCTTCCCGGAGGCCACGCCAGCCTCACCGATGGCCTCCGCTGGCTCCTCACCCGGAGGAGGAGTCTTGGGAAACACCGTGCCAGGCGGTGTCGCGTTCGTGACTCCCTCGGGCGGCTCGCAACCCGTCTGTGCCAAGACCAGTCCCAGACACCCGCAAAATCCCAGATACCATCGCCTCATCGACGTCTCTCCACAAAAGCCGGTCACAAAAAAGCAGATGAACGATGAATTGCCGAACGCCCGGAAACGGCGAGCGGCCAACCACGGCCGTCCCGCCCTCCCAATGCCCGATGGGCGTGCAAGATCCTATTATGTCATGAGAAAGGTGGGATCGGCCAGATGTCAGGCATTCCGCCGCGCCGTCCTGGCGACTCCGGAAAAGCGGTCGCCGTCCGGCGGATGAACGACATGCGGATCAACCACCCGCAGCAACGTCACGGCGATCCGCCCACCAAAGCAAACGGCAACGTCCGCATCGTGCCGGCGCGCCCTCTGCTGGTAATCACCCGTATAGGTTGCTGTATCTCCCTCGATCCGATAACTCACAGGCAGGGGGGACGGATCGAGCGGGCAGAAGACGATGGCCGGCTCGTCCGTCCCCGTGGGCAGATGGGGAAGGTTGACGTTCCAGAATGTCCCCGGCTCGCAAGGGAGGGCGAGGAGCGTGCGGAGCACGCGACCGGCCAGGTTCACCGCGCGAGGCCAGTCGATCGCTCGCCCCCTGGCGATGTACTGCGACAGGGCGATCGCCGGCACGCCGTGGATGGCCGCTTCGCGCGCCGCGGCGACCGTTCCGGAGATGTGCACGTCGGTTCCCAGGTTGCCGCCGGCGTTAATTCCGGAGAGGACCCAGCACACCTCCGTCGTCAGAGAGGTCAGTCCCAATCGAACACAATCAACGGGCGTTCCCGAGATCACCAAGACGTCCGGGCCCCGACGAGTGATCTGGATCGGCTGATGCGTGGTGACCTGGTGGCCGCAGCCGGAGATCGGTCCGGCGGGCGCGATCAACCGGCAACGGCCCAGGCTACTGGCCGCCTGGAGGAGCGCCTGGATACCGGGCGCATCGACGCCATCGTCGTTGGTCAGGGCGAAAACGATTGGTTCGTGATCAGACATTGTCCACTACAGGCTTCGTGTCTTGCGGCCAGGGCCACCGCGGCACAGGACGCTGCTCCGGTGAGGATTCTGGAGAATCGGCTCGAGAAAGTCAAATTCCCGAGGTTCGGACGACGATCATTCCGGGAAGGCTCGTCTCCGCGTCTACCGCGGAACACATGGTGTGGTGGATTCCGCTTGGCCGGACAGGTACCATTGACGAGGTGGCCGCGCTGGTGCACTATCTGGCTAGTTGGAGACGAGCTGCACGACCGGGCAGTGTTACGATCAGAGTGGCGGACGGGTGGCTGATTGACCGTGCGTGTCGGTCTTTCCGCTGTCACAAACAGAGAGATCCCGTCGAACTACAAGGGATGCGCTCGGCGGACTTCTCCTCATCAACCAAGTACGATTGATGGAAGAATTACCAAAGCGGGCACGAACTCGGCGTGAGGACAAGCGGGACAACGACGTCCTGGGCGCAAACCCGGACCTTATCCCATCCGGTGCCGCCTGCGAGTTGCGTCCCCCGACCGCGGCGCCGGCTCCGAGCCGTTTTGTCCCTCCCGCCTCGGCCATTGGCCCCCTCTTCCGCTATCGCTTCGAGCGGATTCACCAGTGCCGGATCGACTATGAACTGGACATCAACCACCGCGCCACGACTCGCGTGCTGGGAGGCTATTACAAGTCGCGGCGGCTGGTCCGCGTTTACATTCGAGACCGCGAGCAAGGCTTGCGCTCGCTGGAGGAACTCTTCGACACGTTCCTCCACGAGATGGCGCACCATCTCGAATACACCGAGCCCTTCACGTTCGCGGCCCGGTCGTGCGGACGCGTACCCGGGAGGATGCACAGCCGGCTTTTCTGGAGAATCCTGGGCGAGTTGAAGCACCGCTGGGCGCAATTGCAGCGTCAGCCCCACGAAAGCGCCCGGCAGGCTCGGTGATCGGTAGACGTGGCAGCCACTCGCCGGTTCTCACGAGCCAGTCGCCAGTCGCCAGTCGCCAGTTGCCAGTGCGCCCCGTTGACGCCTGGCAACTTGCTGTTTGCAACTGGCAACTTTGCCCGCGAGCGGATCATGGCTCACCGGGAGGCAATTCCCAGTTCCTCAAGCCTCTTGGCGACGTCGGCCGCGGCATGCGCGGTGTTCACTTTCTTGTCGATGGCGCGAATGATCCCTGCCTTGTCGATGTAGAACGTCCACCGCTCGGGAACGGGACGGCCCTCGTGGACCACGCCGTAGGCCTGGGCCACGCTCTTCTCGGGATCACTCAAGATCGGGTAGTCGCAACTGAGGGATTCGGCGAACTTCTTGTTGGTTTCGGGTGTGTCGGTGCTGGCGGTGAAGAAGGCGACGTTGAATTCGCGGATCAACTGGCCGTTCTCACGGAACGACTTGCACTCGGCGGTTCATCCCCCGGTGAAGGCCTTGGGGAACCAGGCGAGCACGACGGCCGACTTGCCTTTGAAGTCGGCCAGCGAGTACGTTTTTCCATCCGACCCCGGCAACGAGAACGCGGGGGCGGCCTCACCAACCTTGGGCTCGCCCGCCGTGGCGGCCGCCGCCCAGGCAAGCACAAGTCCGCTGGCGATGACGAGGGCGATTTCTCTCACGCGGTTCATCTTGATCTCCTAGTGGCTAGAGCGGTTTACAGTCGGCTTGCGCACTGATCAAATATCGTAGGGTCCGCTGTGCGGACCAAATGCTCCGGCCGTCTCCCGGCGCGCCGGGACTACGGTGAGCTATCGACCCGAAAAACGCTCTAGTGACTCGTGGCGAGGAAACCGGATACAATCCACAAGTAACTAGAAACTAGAAACTAGCCACTAGCAACTAGCAACTGGCGAGCCGAAGGCGAGCGCATGATGTCAACGGTGAGTCTGCCGGAGCCGCTTCCCGGGCCCCAGCCAGCGCGATCCCGTTCCAGCAAGAAGCGAGGGACCACTGATGTCTCAAAGTGGGGGCTCGTGCTCGTCGACGCCAGCCTGCTGGCCCTTTTCCTCGCCTTGACCTTTCTCCTGGGAATCTTCCCGCTCAAGGATGTGGATTTTCACTGGCACCTGCGCACCGGAGACCTGATCCGACAAACGGGGCGGATTCCCCGCGTCGACTTCTACACGTTCACGAGACGGGGCGAGCCCTGGATCGATCTCCACTGGATGTTCCAGGTGGGCATAAGCTGGATCCACGAGCGCGGGGGCGTGCCGGCCTTGACGCTGGCGAAGGCGGTGATCACAACTCTGGCCGTCTTCTTGCTGGTCACCGCGCGCCGGCGCTCGTGGCCCATCTGGGCGATGGTTCTGGCCTGGCTCCCCGCTCTCTTGCTGCTAGCCGGACGGATGTATGTCCGCCCCGAGACGCTCAGCTTGCTCTACCTGGCGATCTTCCTGGCCGTCATCTGTCGATGGGAGAGATATCCCTGGCTTGCCTGGCTGCTGCCGTTCGTTCAGGTGCCGTGGGTCAATTCCCAGGGTCTTTTCGTGCTCGGCCCCATCGTCCTGGCGTTTGCCCTTTTCGATGCGGTGCTCCGCCGCGGCGCGTTCTCCGCCGAACGGCGACGCTGGTGGCAAATTGTCGTGCCCGCGGGCGCGGTCACGGGATTCGCCTGCCTGCTCAATCCTTATGGCATCCACGGCGCGATCTATCCGCTGGAACTGGCCAGGACGATGAGCAACCCGGTCTTTTCCAAGAGCATCGCCGAGCTGATGCCCATTCCCACGTTCATCGAGCAATCGGGTCTGGGCAACCTCTCGATCCAGATTCACCTGTTTGTCATGGTGCTCGGGGCCTTGAGCTTTCTGGCGCCCATGTTCTGGCTGGCGTGGGCCCGGCTCAGCCGATCGAAGGCCGCGGCGAGGAAGGAGAACGAGTCGGGCGAAGGGAAGACGCGAAAGCTCAGCCGGGGAAAGAAGAAGCGAGCGGCGCGTCGAGCCGGGGCTTTGGAACCGGAACAAATCTGGCGGCCCAGCCCGTTCCGGCTCTTGCTTTACGTCGCTTTCAGCGCGCTCAGCCTGCGGGCGACCCGCAACAGCCACCAGTTCGCGGCTGTCGTGGGGGCGCTTTCGGCCTGGAACTTCGCCGAATGGGCCGCGGCCGTAGGGCGGCATCGCGCGGAAGTAGCACCCGCGGCGCTCGAGGAGAGTGGTCTGGGGCCTCGTCTCGTGGCGCTTGTCGCCGTGGCCGTGGTGCTGCTGCTGGTGGGTAGCGGTCAGTTCTACCGGCTCACGGGCGAAGGCCGAACCATCGGCTGGGGCGAGGAGCCGCTCTGGTTCCCCCACGAGGCGGCGAAGTTCGCCGGCAGCGAGGGAATGCCCCAGCGGTTCCTCAGTTTCCACAACGGATTGGCCTCGCTCTTCGAGTACTATCACAGCCCGGAGCGGCCTGGCGGGCCGGGACGAACGGTGTACACGGACCCCCGCCTGGAAGTCACCGGTCCTGACCTGTTCGACCAGTACCAGGAGCTGAGAAAGGCCATCACGCATGACAAACCCGGCTGGGAAGACCAGCTCGACCGGATGGGCCGGCCCGTGATTCTGGTCGATCACCAGGTGAACTCCCAGGTCGGCGCCAGCCTGCTGGCGAGCCGGCACTGGAAGTGCGTGTGGTTTGACCCGATCGTCGCGGTCTTCGTGCACGATTCGTGCGAGGAAGTGGTCAAGACACACTCCGTTGACTTTGGAGCGCGACATTTCCGGCCCGACCCCTCGACCGGGCCGCACGACCTGCCCGCCCTGGCGGCGTCGGCCAAGGGACTGAGAGACTACCTCTCGTTTTTGGCCACGCATCCCGAGATTGCCCGTCCGCTGCTCTGGCTGGGCCTGGACTACGCCAGGCGCGTCGTCGAGATCGATCCTAACTCGCCCGCCGGCTGGAAGACGCTGGGGCAGATCGAGTTCATGCGCGATCCGGTGGGGCAGCCCAGCCCCCGTTTCCGCATGCCCTTCGACCCTGTCTTCGACCTTTCTCTCGTGCGCGCGACCTACATGCTACGCCGCGCGGCGGACCTGGCGCCGCAAGACTTCTCGACACTGTTCGCGCTGCAACAATCCTTCCGGGCCAGGGAGATGGATGAGGCCGCGCTACCCATTATCAATCGATTATCGGATCTTTATCCCATCAATCCCTACCAGCGAGAAATCATCGAGAAGGCGAAGCAGGTTCGATCTCAGTTTCTCGAGAAGCTCGGGCCAGCTCCCGCGACGAGCTGGAAGAATCTGGGTGAGCTGGACCAGATCGTCTCGGACCAGCTCTCCCGGGGCCGCGCGGGGTCCGCGGCGGAGGTTCTCGAACGGGCGTATCCCGCCGACAGGGCCCCCTGGGACGTCGTGGATCGGATGGCGACGCTGCGCCTGCACCTGGGCGAGACCGCCAAGGCTCGCGGCCTCTGGCAGCAAGCGGCGACGGCGCCTCGTCCCGC
>JBMFUH010000308.1:0-7459 GCA_049966735.1 Isosphaeraceae bacterium | reverse complement strand
GCGCCACCGATGCGCTTGACGCCCGCCGGGTCGCCAACCGGCTGGACATCCCCTTCTACGCGCTGAACTTCGAGCGCGACTTCGACCGGATCAAGGATTACTTCGTCGACGAATACACGGCCGGCCGGACCCCCAACCCTTGCGCGATGTGCAACATCTGGCTCAAGTTCGGCAAGCTTTGGGGCTACGGCAAGCAGGTCGGGGCCGATTTTGTCGCCACAGGACATTATGCTCGGATCGCCCAGGCAGACGACGGTACCCTCCGGGTCGCGCGGGCGGTCGACCGATCCAAGGATCAGTCTTATGTCCTCTTCGGGCTTTGCCCTCAGCTCTTGCCTCACGTCCTCTTCCCGGTGGGGGATTACGCAAAGGCGGAGATCCGGGCGATTGCCCGTGAGCAGGGGTTGCCGGTTCACGACAAGCCGGAGAGCCAGGAGATCTGCTTCGTGCCCGACGACGATTATCTCACCTTCGTCCGCCAGCGACGGCCCGAGCATGACTCCTCCGGCCCGATCGTCGACGAGGATGGGCAAGTGGTTGGGACACACCAGGGCATTGAAGGCTTCACGATCGGCCAGCGCAGGGGCCTGGGAATCGCCCTGGGCGAGCCTCGCTATGTTGTCCAGATTGAGCCGCTTACCCGAACCGTCACGATCGGCCGGCGGGAGTCGCTGGAACGGGCGGGGCTTGAAGCCGGCCGCTTCAACTGGCAGGGACCTGAACCGCGTGAACCAGTCCGCTGCATGGCCCAGATCCGTTCCCGGCATGAGGCCGTTCCGGCCATGGTCGAACCCTTGCCCGACGGCCGCGCCCGCGTCTTTTTCGACTCCCCTCAGTCCGCGGTCACCCCAGGACAGGTGGTCACTGTCTACCAGAACAGCCTGGTGCTTGGGGGCGGATGGATAGAAAGGGCCGTTTGCGAAGAACCGACAGAAGCAGAGCCAGCGGCGATCCGGAGTTGCTGAATCCGATCACCATTTCGGTGTGCGTGGTCGCAGCGTCCCGCCCCCGATCCTTTCGTCCGAGGCACCACGGGCCATACGTTGATCGCGCGATCGTGGCGAGCGCTCAGCGCAACTACCTCCCGCCGAGGGCCTGGGCGACCGCCTCGGCGATCTTCGCGCCGGTCAGGTCGCGGGCCACCACGTTCCCGTCGGGCCCGATCAGCAAGGCGCCTGTCTGGGGGTAATCCCGCGCGATCGGGTCGTTGAGGGCGTCGCGGAGCACCGCCTGTGGCCAGGTGATCCGTTGCGCCCGGATCACCCGCGCCGCACCCTCGGGGTTGTTTGCCAGGCAGAAGCCGAGCACCACGAGGCGGTCGTCCTTGCCGAACCGGTCGTGGACGGCGCGGATCGGCTCGATCTGGTTCCACTCTCGGAGGAAGACCGGGATCCAGAAGTGGACCAGCACGAACTTGCCCCGGAGATCGCCGAGCGACAGCGACCGGCCGCTCAAGAGCTTGACCGTGAACGCGGGCGCCGGCGTGCCCACCGTGGGCGGCTTCGGTGCCTGCCTCATGACCAGGGTCAGCCTGGCCTCGTTGCCCTCGTGCACGCTGAGGTGCTCGATGCGCAGCGGCACGTAACCCTGGGCCTGCGCGAAGAACCCGTATTCGTGGTCGGGGAGGAGCTGCTCGCACCGGAACTTGCCGTCGGCCATCTTCTGAAAGTAAGCAAACTCGGGGCTGCCGCGCTCCGCCGGTTCCATGTAGGGAGACGTGTCGACCCCGTCGCTGAAGTCCTCCCAAAGAGGGTCCGCCTGGGCTTGCACGGCGGCCGGGGGCGGCTCGCCCTCCTCGGTGCGGACCGTGGCCACGACGGTCGCGGGGTAGTAGCCGTGGACGGTGATTGATCGGCGATCGGAGTCGAGCGTGCCGAGCCAAAGTAACCGCGTATCGCGCCACGGGCTGACGGAATCGAGCCGCATCTTGTAGACCCGCAGCGGGCCCTGGTTATGCACCCAGAGCCGCGCGTGCCGCAGGCCCTTGATCGCTCGCAGGGTGACGCGGCCCTTGGCATCGGCGTGGCCCTCGACGCTCCAGGAGACGCCGAAGCGCGTGTCGGGCGGGACCTCGTTGATGGCGACCTCTGCGGTGGGGCCCGAGAGGGCGAGCGTGGTCGGGCCGGGCTCGGGTCGGTCGACCCCCGCGGAGTTCGGCAGAGACCCGAAGATGCTCACCTGCTCGCGGAACATGTAGAGCTCGTCATTCTCCTGTCCCCCCACAGCGCCTTTGGGAACGACTCCGGGCGGCAGCTCCGAGCGGATGCCTTCGATCCGGACCTGGATCAGGACTGTTTCTGCCTCGTGCAGCTCGACGGGAGTCGGCTCCACGCCCTCCTTCAGGTAGACGTCGATCGGCCGGATCACCCGGTTCTGGTCGGGGCTCTGCCGCGGCGCGGGCCAGGCGATGAGGTGCTGATTCGGCCGTTCCCCCTTGAGTTCGTAGTTGCCGTGCCGGAGCAGGGTGAAGCGGAAGCGGCCCTCCGCGTCGGTGACGGCGACGCGCGGGCCGCCGTGGTAGCGGCCGCTCAGCATCATGGGCTGTCCGCCGATCGGCTTGCCGGCGAGGTCGAGGACCCGGCCGTTGAGCGTCAGACCGGGGCCGAGGCGAATCACGCCCAGGTCGGCCGGAGCGTAGTCCTCGGGGCGCGTCGGGCGGTGATCGACCCCCCAGAACTTCTCGAACGGAGCCGTATCATCGCCGCGCGGGATGGAGATGGCCAGCGACGACGTCTTCGGCATCCGCAAGCGGATGCGGCCCTCGGCATCAGTGCGGCCCTTCAGGTCGGCGTTGCCCTCGCTGATCCAGTTGGAGAACTTGTAAGGCACGGCGGCGGCCGGCTTCCCGTCAGCGCGGACAACCCGCGCGTGATATTCCACACCGCGCTGGAGAGCCACCGTGTCTGGAATCGGCTTCTGGCGCTCCCTGAAGCGGTGCACACCCGCCAGGTCCCACTTTCTCGTGACGAAGTCGGGATGCTCGACCCGGACCGCCACGTTCCCGATGGGGCGGTCGGCGATTCGCTCGGACGGAATGGGGAGTTTGTATCGGCCGTCCGCATCGGTGCGGGTCGTATTCTCGCCCAGGACAGGCGGGGGAATCTCGCCGTCGGGACCGGTCCATCCCGTCATCGCGTCAGACCAGGCGATCGTGACCGTGGCCCCCGCGACTGGCTTGCCTTCGTCCTTGTCGATCACCCGGCCGGAGAGCGTGAGTGGCTCGCTTGCCTTCTTCTCCTCGGTGGTCTGGGGCGATGGATTCGATGCCGAGAGGTGGCCGCCGCTGCTGACAAGACCGGCCAGTAAGATGCCGGACATGCCAAGGACCACTGCCGCACCCGATCGCAACACCCAGCGCAAGGCTAACGTCCGCGGAGCGTCCGGCTGCTGCCTGAAGACAGACCATGGCATGACGTCACCCTCCATCAAATCAAGCCCATGAGTTTCTGTACGACCAACCAGTGTCGCTCGCAACTACTTGCCCTGTGCTCCAATCCGGAGCAGGTACGTCTTCGACGCCCAGAGAGTCGAAAAGTGCTGAATGCTCCGAGGGACGAGCATCCTCACTTCGTCATGTTAAGATGACGTAGTGGAAGGATCAATGGGTGAACTGCCAACCTGGTTCCGTGTTGCCGTGGCTTACGGGGTTTTCGCGCGGGAGATCACCGCGAGAAAAACCACGACTCGGTTGTGTGAGCAATCGTCAACCCCGGGCAGGTGATCACTGTCTATCAGGACAATCTGGTGCTTGGGGCGGGGATGGATAGAGGCAGCAGTCTACATAAAACTGGTAACAGCAGAGACCTCATCGTTCCGGGCCTGTTGAATTTGATCAAAACCCGTTGTTCTGGCAAAACTCACGTGGCGAGGATGGGTGGCGCGGCGACTTCGCTTGCAGTTTGTGCCAGTTTGGACTATTCTGAACATAGGAACCTGGATGGAGCCAGGCTGGAGCGTGCTTTTGCGTCTTCCGGCGAAATTGTCGCTCGGACCGCACCGGTACGGCGCAACGTTGCTTCGGGGCCTCGCTCCGGAGGCTGAGAAATCTCTTTCTCGTGTCGGGGTGTCCAAGCTCGCATGCAGAGTATCAGTCTGATCGTCCTGGCATCCTCGCCCGGTGCGGCCACCAAGCTGGATCTTTCGTCATACCGACGGGTTCTCCAGGAGAGGGCCGGGGCGGCTCCAGTGGAGACGATCATTGCAACGGCCGCCCTTGATCAACATGCTCCGCTTCCCGGGATTGATCCGGCCATCAGGCAGGTTCGAGGGGACGGGCGTGTCGGGGCGCTCCGTGCCGGCATCGATGCGGCATCGGGTGAGCTTCTGGTCGTGCTCGATTCTGCCCGATCGTATGCTCCCTCCGCGCTGGGCGAGGTGACGGATCGACTGAGGCATGGCGAAACGGATCTGGTGATCGCCGTGCCGAGGCGACAGAGCGGTCGTGCCTGGTGGCGGGCTCTCGGCAGGCGTTGCCTGGGGCTGTTGAGCGACGCGGGGCTGGGAACCTCGGATGTTTTCTCGGGATTGATGGCCGTTCGCCGTTCCCGTCTGAGCGACGCCCCCACCGTTCACCACCCTCGTGGGTCCCGCCTGGTTCTTGATCTTCTGGCCTGGCCGTGCAGGGTGCATCACGATGTTCCGGTCGAGGTCTTGCCCGACGACCGCCTGCCGATCGGTCGACTCGGCATTGATGACGTCCGGCAGTTGAAACGCGTGCTGGACCATCGGTTCGGCACGTTCTCACGGCTAATCCAGTTTTGCATGGTTGGCGCCTCGGGAATGGTCGTCGACCTGACGGGTTACGCCCTTTTTCAGGCAATCTTCGCCAGCTTCTGGCCCGAGCCGATGAGCCACTCGGCCAGCCGCCTGTCCTGGCAGCTCACGGCGGCCCGGGCGATTGCAATCTTGATCGCACTGGTCTGGAACTTCACCCTCAACCGCCGGTTCACGTTCAACGACTCACGAAGCGGTTCGATTCCCCGTCAGTTTCTCACGTACACGCTGGGCAATGCGCTGGGAATTGCCGTGAGCATGACCCTCAGCCTCTGGCTGCCGTTGCGGCTGAGCTTCTTCGCCAACCACCGGTTGGCCGCGGCCGTGGTGGGAATCGTCGCGGCGACGGGCATCAGCTTCTCGATGTCGCGCTGGGTCGTCTTCATCCGGCATCCCGTCGTGCTGCCTGCTGATAACGGGACGGTCGAAGCAATCGAGCCCCCGGTTCACGAGCCCGCCGTCGTCTCGTAGGCTGTTCGCGTCCGCCCACTCCAGATGGGCAAGACCGCCGACGCCGCCACCAGGGCAATGGCCGGGACGATGGGTGCGCGCATCCGGATATCGGTCCAGTAAAGGGTGTGAACGAGGCTCAGGCCCACGATGGCCAGAGGAGCGGCGATCCGAGGCCAGCTCCACTGTTCGCGCCGGAGGAGGCCGATCGCCAGGGCCATCCAGAGGGGAATCGTCCAAATCGCTGTCGCCAGGCGGATGACCGGAGAATAAACAGCAACCGCTGGGGCCACGCTCCAGAACCGATTCAGACGATCAACGCATGCTCGCAGAAACGTCGCCGGCTGTTTGACTGCAAGCCGGATGACGGTTTGCCTGAGAAACCGGTCGGCCTCGGGTTCCGACATGCCCGCCGTGGCTTGAGTGACCGAGTCCCACCAGAGAAACTGGTCTTTCCCGGTCCAGACCCGGCCGGATGAACCGGCCAGAACATCGCGGTAGTAAGGCTCATTGTTCGCCAGGGCCAAGGTGTAACCGCCGTGGGTGGTCGTGATGATCGGTTCTCCCAGCACCAGAGCATTGCGAATCGCCCAGGGGGTGAGAACCGCGATCATGGACAGCGCCAAGGCAAGGCCGCGGAGGAGTCGTTGACGTCGCGTCCCCGAACCGACAGGCAGACAGCCCAGGACCACGAGCCCAGCGCCGGGGAGCAAACTGGGCCGGCAGAGGCTGGCGAGGCCCAGGCTGGCCCCTCCGGCGACAGCTCCGCGCCAGCGCGGGTCAGCCAGTTCGGCAAGCGCCAACGCCGTGAGGAAGGCGCCCAGGGTCTCGGTCATGACGAACCTGCTTTGCCAGAGGAGAACCGGATCGCAGGCCACGATGGCCGCGGCGATCAGAATTCGCCAGTCGCTCAGGCCCCATTTCCTGGCCGCGGACGCGGTCATCCAGACTGTCCCCGCGGCCAGAGCCAGGTGGAAGACCGCGATCGCGAAGAGGGGCCGTGGACCGCTCCATTGCACCAGCGGTGCCAGGAGCGACGGATAAAGCGGCGGTCGGTACGCCGTGGGCCGGCCGTTCCAGACCAGCCCCTTCCCCTCGGAGATCGACCGGGCCAGGGGCAGATAATTGTCTGGGTCGTCGAATGAATCCGATCCCGCAACCATCACCCCGCCCCGCAGCGCAACGGCCAGTAGCGCAACGGCCAGAACGAGTCTGGAATGATGGCGAAGAAGTGCGTCGGCCTGGATCATGAGTGAATCGCTTATTCGTGAATTATTATCGTAGGGTCCGCTGTGCGGACCAAATACCTCCGCCATCGGTCCGCACAGCGGACCCTACAGGGAACGTTCGACCCGGAAACCACTCTATGCGGCAAGAAAAGCACGAACCTGGCGAATGAACCTGGAGAGACAGTCCCGAGTCAATCCTTATAATAAGGTGAGTGGCTGGTGAGTAGTGGCTAAATAACTCCTCGCAAAAGGGAAAGTGTGGGACAGCCGCCCTCGGCTGTCCCGAACCCAGCCGAGGGCGGCTGGGCCACATTCCTCTTTGTAAGCAACTATTCAGTGGCTAGCCAGTAGTGGCCAGCAGGGCCTACGGCGCGCTCCGCGGACCCTTCGATTCTCGCCACGAGCCACGAGCCACTCCGAATGGCGAATTCCAAACAGGTGACTGACGTATGCAGAGTTCAAGCCGTCCGCTGATTTTACTGGTGCACGCGATGCACGAATCGGGAACCCGCCTTCTCCGCGAGGCCGGAGAGGTCCGCATGGCCGGCGGCAGCGATCCGGCCACGCTCCAGCACGCGGTTCTGGGAGCCGAGGCACTCTTGATTCGCACCGGTGGCGTCATCGACGGGCCACTCATGGACAAAGGGACCGACTTGAAGGTCATCGGCCGGCACGGCGTGGGCTATGACCAGATCGACATTCAGGCGGCCACCGAGCACGGGATCCAGGTTGTATACACTCCCGGAGCGAACACCCAGAGCGTGGCCGAGCACGTCTTTGCCTTCATGATCGGACTCTCCAAACACTTTCCCCGGATGATCGCCGAGCTGGCCCGGGGGAATTACGCGGTCCGCACCACTCTCACCGGGTGTGAGATCGCGGGCAAGACGCTGGGCATCATCGGCTTCGGCCGGATCGGCCGCCGAGTCGGCGAGATCGCCCACCTTGGCTTCGGCATGAAAGTGCTCTATCACGACATTGTCCCGGCGCCCGAGGAAGTAGAGCTC
>JBMFUH010000307.1:0-7466 GCA_049966735.1 Isosphaeraceae bacterium | reverse complement strand
AAAATCTGCCGGTCGATCCCGCCCAGTTCGCCTTTCACCACCTCCCAAATCCTCGCAGTGAGCGGTGACAGAAGGGCTGGCGTGTCGGCATCCTCGTCGTCCGGGACGAAGGGATCGGCGGCAGCATCGAGAATGAACTCTTGCTCGTCCTGAGACACGGGCCTGTGGCGTTGCCTGCGGCGGCGGACGTTCCGCGCCTGGTCGTGCGCGATGCACCGGAGCCTTTCCTCCGTGCCCGAGCCATCGAGTGCCCAGCCGGACTTTTCCTTGTGCAAGACGACGAGTGCATCCTGGAAAACATCTGACAATTCCTCAGGGGCAACTCCGTCCCTTTTGATCTGCTTCTTGAGCCGAGACCTCAGCTCGTCGAAGTCTGCGCCCTTGCGGATCGATGATTCCGCCATGATGGTCTCCCAGCGACCTTGTAACACGCGCTATTTCACACCTACGATGTTACCACGAACGACAGTGTTGAGAAGGGCGGCGCTCTTTTCTTTATATCTTTTAACCTTCGCGCGCCGTTCGTAGCGCCGGGATGTTGCCGAAGAGACACCGGAAGGGGGTTGACGCGCCCGGTTTTCCGCGCCTGACACGGTACATTGGGACTGGCCGAGCGCTCGGGCGAAATCGCGCTGGCGGCACGAATTTCCAGGAAATTAGGGCATCGGCGCGATCACGCCCCTTATGAAACCGCCGCGGGTGTCGGGTCCGTGGTGCGGGTCGAAACGCGCTGGGGCCCGGGGCCGGTCCGCACAGCGGACCCTACCGGATCGGCGACCCGCCCCCTCAACCGGCCTTCGGCCACCTTCTCCCCAGGGAGAAGGTTGAATTCCACCTCACCGTGGCCCCTGTCTCATCCAACGGTATTGGAGCAAGGGCATGAACAGCATTGAGCGCTCGACCGGAGGAGACACACTCGTCAAGCAAAGCGAGGAGCACTTCCACGATGAGTGGGCCGCAACTCTCGAGCCGGCGGAGGTGATGGTTGATGAGAGCTGGGAGGCGGCCACGTGTCCCGAGCACCGCTGGATCAAGGACCAACTGAGAGATCTGCGTGGGCGTCGCGTGCTCGACCTGGGATGCGGGGCCGGCGAGGCCGCCGTCTGGATCGCCAAGCAGGGTGCGGAGGTCGTCGCCAGCGACATCAGTTCCCACTTTCTCGATCGACTACGAGTGCTTCTGGTTCTGCTCGCTCTGGATTTTCGTCCGCTTTTTCCTGATCGGGCGCGTGCACCCGTCGCGGCAGCGGTACTGGAAGAAGATCGTCCGCGAGCACGTCCGCCTCGCGCCTCTGTACAATCGGCTCAGCGTGCTGGATCGCCGGGTACTGGGCGCGCTCCCGTTCTTGAAGCGCTACTGCTGGAACGTCGCGGTGTGCGCCACCAAGCCGACGCGATGAAGGGTGATTGACGGCCTTGCCCGACCCACTTAAGATCCAGTCTCTTTTGGCTTGTCTTTCTGAGCTTGACCAGCGAGTTTCCTGAACGGGAGGGCGAGCCTCCCGGCGAGCCTGCCGTCACGCGGGCTCAGCAGGAGCTTCGCCCTCCCTTCCCGGAGTGTGCGAACATGGCTTCCCCGAGCAGCAGCGGATCGATCACCAGCGTCCTCCAGGAAACCCGGGTCTTTCCGCCTCCCGCCAATTTCTCCAAGGCAGCCACCATTTCCAGCCTCGACCAGTACCAGGCGCTCTGGAACCGGGCCAAGGACGATCCCGAAGGCTTCTGGGGCGAACAGGCGCAGCGGCTGCTTTTCTGGTCCAAGCCCTGGAACAAGGTGCTCGACTGGAACCCGCCGTTCGCCAGGTGGTTCGAGGGGGGCCTGCTCAATGCCTCCTACAACTGCATCGACCGGCATTGCGACGGACCGAACCGCAACAAGGCCGCCTTGATCTGGGAGGGTGAGCCTGGCGATCGCAGGGTGCTGCGCTACCAGGACCTACTCCGCGAGGTCAGCAAGTTCGCCAACGTGCTCAAGAGCCTGGGCGTGCGCAAGGGAGACGTCGTGGCGATCTACCTGCCGATGATCCCCGAGCTGGTGATCGCGGCCCTGGCCTGTGCCCGGATCGGCGCACCGCACACCGTGGTCTTCGGCGGCTTCAGCGCCGAGGCCCTGGCCGGCAGAATCAACGACTGCAAGGCCAAGATCCTGATCACCGCCGACGGCGGCTACCGGCGGGGCAAGGTCCTTCCCCTCAAGGACAACGCCGACGGCGCGGCCGCGGAATGCCCCACGCTCGAGCATGTGGTCGTCTATCGCCGGACCGGGCTGGAGATCAACTGGTCGCACGGCCGCGACCACTGGTGGCACGAGCTGGAGGTCAACGCGTCCTCCGTTTGCCCGCCCGAGCCGGTGGACAGCGAGCATCCACTGTTCATTCTTTACACGTCAGGGTCGACCGGCAAGCCCAAGGGAATCCTCCACACCACCGCCGGCTACCTGCTGGGCACGGCGCTTTCCACGGAGTGGGTCTTTGACATCAAGCCCGACGACACCTTCTGGTGCACCGCCGACGTCGGCTGGGTCACGGGCCACTCGTACCTGGTCTATGGTCCTCTCGCGCTGGGGACGACCTGCGTGATGTACGAGGGAGCGCCCAACTGGCCGGACGAGGGGCGGTTCTGGAAGATCGTCGAGGACTACAGGGTCTCGATCCTTTACACCGCCCCGACGGCCATCCGCGCCTTCATGAAATGGGGCGAGCAGTGGCCGCGCCGGCACGATCTGTCCAGCCTCCGCCTGCTGGGAACCGTCGGCGAACCGATCAACCCCGAGGCCTGGATGTGGTATCACAAGGTCATCGGCGGCGGCCGCTGCCCGATCGTCGACACCTGGTGGCAGACCGAGACGGGGGCGATCATGATCTCACCCCTCCCCGGCGCCACGCCGACCGTACCCGGCTCGGCCACCCGTCCTCTGCCGGGAATCGTCCCCGAGGTCGTGACCAAGGACGGCAAGCCGGTGGGAATGGGCGAGGGGGGCTTCCTGGTGATCAAGCAGCCCTGGCCGTCGATGCTCCGCACCCTTTACGGCGACGACAGACGGTACAAGGCCCAGTACTGGAGCGACATCCAGGGGGTCTATTTCACCGGCGACGGCGCCCGTTGCGACGAGAACGGCAACTACTGGATCATGGGCCGGGTGGACGACGTGCTCAACGTCGCCGGCCACCGGCTCTCGACCATGGAGATCGAAAGCGCGCTGGTGAGCCATCCCGCGGTGGCCGAGGCGGCGGTTGTCGGCAAGCCCGACGAGCTCAAGGGACAGGCCATCGCGGCCTTCATCACCCTGGAAACCGGCCAGATTCCCGGCGAGGCCCTGCGCAAGGAACTTCGCGACCACGTGGTCAAGGAGATCGGCGCGCTTGCGCGCCCCGACGACATCCACTTCACCGACGCCCTGCCCAAGACCCGCAGCGGCAAGATCATGCGCCGGCTGCTCCGCGACATCGCCGCCGGCGTGGAGAGCGGCGGCGACACGTCGACTCTCGAAGACCTCTCCGTCCTCGTCCAGCTCCGCCGGCACGAGCAGCAGAAGGCGGCGGAGGAAGAATAGCAGGACGGCGTCGAAGCACGATCGGGCTAGAGCGGTTTGCTCCTGCGTTGCTTACAGCTTTCAAGAGATACCGTTGTGATCATATCTTATCACCATGGGAGAAGGTGACTGGGACGGCCGGATGAGGGAAAATCACCATCCCATTGTGTGCGCCCCAGACCCTCATCCGCCCCCGCGGGGCACCTTTTGCCTGAGGGAGAAGGAAATCGTACCGCGCCCGTATGCAACTCAATGGTAAACCGCTCTAGAGCGTTTTTCGGGTCGATAGCTCACCGTAGTCCCGGCGCGCCGGGAGACGGCCGGAGCATTTGGTCCGCACAGCGGACCCTACGATATTTGATCAGTGCGCAAGCCGACTGTAAACCGCTCTAGATCGGGTCTCCGCCTGGATCGTCATCCCAAGGCCCATGCATGCACGTATTTGCTGTCATACAACCTTGGGTTGCACCGCCCCACGCGATAAGATGATTGAGAAGGGGGTGGCCATGCCGCTTCGAGATCACTTTCGGCCCCCGGTCGAAAAACGCCATTTCTGGGACGAACTGCACGGCGGCTGGCCGATGATGATCGTCCAGAAGCTGTTCCCCCAATTGCCGGATGGATACGTCGCCGCGCCCGGCGTGCATCTGGGGACCGCTTTTGAGATCGAGGTTTCGGCCTATGAGCAAGACGAACCGTATACGGCTCCTCTTCCGGGTGGCAGAGGCGGCGTGGTCGTGGTTTTTCACGCGCCACCGCAACCCACGCTGACGCTGGAAACCGAATTGCCCAACCAGGACGAATATGAGGTGCGGATCTACGACGGGCGTCACGGGCGGCGGTTGGTCGCGGCGATCGAACTGATCAGCCCGGCCAACAAGGATCGTCCCGAAAGCCGCCGCGCCTTCGTCGGCAAGGTCGCGGCCCTGTTGCAGCGTGACGTGTGCGTGTCGATCGTCGACGTGGTCACGGTTCGCGAGTTCAATCTCTACGCGGACTTTCTGGAGTTCATCGGCGGCAAGGACCCCGCGCTCGAGAAGAGACCGCCCAGCCTCTACGCCGCGACCATGCGCGGCCGAAAACGTGAGGGACGACGGTCATTGCTGGAGAGCTGGTTCTACCCCATGCAACTCGGCCAACCGTTGCCGCCCCTGCCGATCTGGCTGGATGTCGATTTGCTCATCAACTTGGACTTGGAATCGAGCTACGAGGAAACCTGCCGCTTCCTCCGCATCTCGTAAATTCGTGTTTGATGCTTGGTGTTTCGTTGACTAGCCGAACACCAAACACAAAATACCGACCACCAAAGACCAATGGCGCTCAGATCGGATACAGGTTCTTGAGCCGCTGCCGCGCCTCGGCCGATCCCTTGGAGGCCTTGATCAAGGGGAAGGTCTGCATCTTGCCGTCGACCTCCAGGGTCAACTGGCCGGTGCGGATCACCGACGTGGCCACGCGGACGTAGCGAGTGGCGCCGTTGGGTAGCCAGACGTGAATCCACTGCAAGTTCGGCTTGAACGTGCGGCGGGAAATGCCCGTGGTTTTCTTGCCCACGCCGCCTAAATATTTGGCCTTGCCGCGCTCGGTCTTGTGATTGCCGAACGAGGTCTTCTTGCCACTCACCTCACACTGACGACCCATGGCACCATCTCCCTCTGACCGCGCCTGAATCCAGGCAAAGGGCCGATCGACAGAGGATCGGTCCCGCGGCGCTCATTCTGGACCGAAGTTACTTCTTGGCCTTCTCTTTGGCCACCGGATTGTGCGGCTTGCTCCGCTGCACGTTGCCGCATTCCTCGACCAGATCGCACACCTTGTGGGGCGGGACCGCGAGCTTGCACTGCGGGCAAATGTTGAGGGTGGGAGCGACAAGAAAGTCGTGGCTCCTCCGCATTCCTTTCGCTGATTTGGATTTACGTCTCTTGGGTACGGCCACCAGCGCGCTCTCCAACACGAGATCACAGTCTTCACTGTCTGGGGAAAACAATTATTATCCGGATCTCGGCCGCGGTTTCAAGAGAGACTTGGAGACATGCCCCATGGGCTCACGCAGGGAGACGCTCCTTTTTGGTCTGGTTCTCGCCGCCTGTCTGGCCGGTTTCTTTCATGCCACGCTCTTGGGCGGCAAGGTTCTCAGTCCGGCCGATGTGCTGCTGGTGGAGGCGAGCTTCCGGCGGGACGGCGCCGCCCTTTACGAGCCCGCCAATCGTCTCCTGATGGACCCGGTGCTCCAGTTTCAGCCCTGGCTCGAATTCAGCCGGACCATGCTGCGGCAGGGACGATTGCCCCTCTGGAACCCACACGCCGGCTGCGGAGCGCCTCATCTGGCCAACGGCCAGAGCGCCGTGTTCGATCCCTTCAACCTGATCGCCTACCTGGGCAACGTGCCGCGCGCCCTGGGCTGGATGGCTGCGGGGCGGCTCTGGATCGCCGGGCTGGGCATGTTCCTGCTGGCAAGGGCCTGGAACGCCGGTCCCTGGGGGCGCTGGTTCGCCGGGCTCTCGCATCCGTTCTGCGGCTTCCTGATCGTTTGGCTGCTCTACCCGGTCACGCCCGTCGCCATCTGGATGCCCTGGCTGCTCCTGACGACCGATCGGGTATTGAAAAGTCCGGGCTCGCGGCCGGTCGGCCTGCTGGCCATCGTCGTCGCCCTGGTCATCTTCGGCGGTCACATTCAGACGAGTGCCCACGTCCTCCTGGCCGCCGGACTCCTCGTCCTCTGGCGCGTCGCGGCGTACTCGTCCTGGCGCGAGCGATCCCGCGGGATGTTCCTCTGGTCCGCCGGCATCGGCCTGGGACTTCTGCTGGCAGCGGTCCAGATTGTTCCGCTGGGGTTCTACCTGTCTCGGAGCCCGGTCTGGGGCGATCGCCAGCGCGAGGCCGGGCCCTTCTGGACCTTCGACAAGCCTCGTCTGCTCGACGCGGTCTGCACGGCGTTGCCGTATGCGTTCGGCAGCCAGCGGCGGGGACATCCCAACCTGGCGCGCGCCCTCGGCGTGCACAATCTCAACGAATCGGCTGGCGGTTACGCGGGACTGGCGACCCTGGTCTGGCTGGCTCCGCTGGCGTTCGGCAATCGCCGCCGGCACCGCGAGATCGGCTTCCTGAGCGTTCTGGTTGCACTCGGATTCCTGGCGGCCTTCCGCCTTCCTCCCGTCGACAACCTGCTCCGCGCCTTGCCCGTGCTGTGCGTGACCGACAACAGACGGCTGGCGCTCTGGGTCGCGTTCGGCCTCTGCCTGCTGGGAGGGTTCGGCCTCGACGCGCTGGCACGCGGAGAGCGGTTGCCGCGCTTCTGGATCACCATCTGGGTGCTGGGCGGTCTGGCGCTGGCAACCGTCGCCGCATCGGCCCCGAGATTGGAGCCGATGCTCCGGCAGCGTGCCGCCCGGCACTACGGCGCGGCGGCCGGAGCCGCTTCGGGAATCGACCCGGCCGACCTTCAGGCGCGTGCGGACCGTCAGGTTCGCCAGGCGTTGTCCTTCATCCCCCGTTATTACGGCCTGGCCGCCGGCGAACTCGTGCTGCTGGCGGGGTTGGCCCTGGCGGCGAGGCGGTTGGCCGCGGGGTCGCGCTGGATCTCCGCGGCCGTTTTGGGCCTGGTCCTGATCGAGCTTTTTGGATTCGGCATCGACCTGAGCCCGGCGATCGATCCCGGGATTCACGCGAACGAGCCGCCGGTGCTCGCCGTGCTCCGATCGGGGTTGCAGCCCGGTCAGCGGGCGCTTGGCATCGGCCAGGAGCTGCCGCCCAACGTGCTCATGCGGTTCGGTCTGGCCGATCCACGGAACTATGATTCGATCGAGTTGGCCAGCAGCCTCAAGTGGCTGGAGCCCCTCTATGAGCCAGGCCCCGAGGCGCTTTCCAGCCGTCGCGAGATCACGTGGGAGGGAGTGCATCGAGCGCGCGAGCGGCTCGAGGAGTGTTGCGTCGCG
>JBMFUH010000306.1:0-7482 GCA_049966735.1 Isosphaeraceae bacterium | reverse complement strand
TCCGTTCGATCGGATTCTGATTGCCCAGGCACGCGCGGAGGGATTCATGCTCGTGAGCCGCAATCCCCACATTCCGGCCTACGGCGTACCCCACATCGTGGCGTGAGATAGACAAGGACGGTTCCTCGTGCCGCGGCGGCGCGGCGCTCGGCTCAGCACTCAAACGTCCGCCCTTCCAGGTTCTCGATGGCGTGGCAGATGCGGGCGGGGACGGGGTGGGACTTGTTGGTCTGATAGTCAAAGACGACGAGCGTGGAACGGCCCTCGGCGGCGATGACGTGATCGTTCTGGCTGATGATCTTGTGCTCCATGTCCAGGCTGCTCTTGCCGATCCGGGTGATCCGCACGCAGATGTGAACCGTATCGGGATAGGTAAGCTGCTTGCGGTAGTCGTTGGTCACCGACGCCAGGATCGGCCCGATCCGCTCGGTCTTGTGCATCTCCATGAGGCCGATCTTCCGGAAATAGGCGATCCGGCCGGTCTCGTACCAGCGGAAGTAGGTCACGTGGTTGACGTGCCCCAGCGGGTCCTGCTCGCCCCACTGCACGGGCTGAACGACCACGACGGGGAACTCGGCCATCACGGCCTTCATCTTTGCTTCGGCGTCCATGGGTGAGGATTCCTTGATTCGAGACCGGATGATGGATTTCCCTGAGTCCAGAGCGGCTTTCGGGTCGACGCCTCCCCGTAGGGTCCGCGAGCGCCGGGGCATTTGGTCCGCACAGCGGACCTTGCGATACTTTCGGGTCGACGCCTCCCCGTAGGGTCCGCTGTGCGGACCGAGCGCCGGGGCATTTGGTCCGCACAGCGGGCCCTACGATGCTAATTCCCCTTGCGGGCGACAGCGGCCTGAAATCGTCGCCACATCCGTCCCAACCGTTCGGTCCAGGAAACCTGCTGCACTGGAGCAGCAGGCTCAGCAGGGCCCTCGTCGAGCACATCGTCCAACTCTTCCTCGGAGTACCAATCAAAGAGGTCGACGCCAAACGGTCGATAAACGGCCTGGTATCCATGTTCGCACAGTGACGTCAACATCGCACTTGCTGCTTCCGCATTGAGTGTGTGAATAATGAACAATGTCTCACTCACGTGTGCTCGAGGCTCGGCGCAGAGCCAGCGGACGACTTCCATCCCGCAATCCGGCCGGCTCGAGTCCACGTAGATCTCGCCTCCCAGGTCGTGATCGAGGTGCACCTGGTCCCATTCTTCGCTCAAGCGGGCAATGCAGTCCTGGGCGGTCTCGACCCAGACGGCCTCGGGATGCCGTCTCAGAAAGTCCCGGGCCCGCGCGGGGTCGTCGTCGAGAAAGAGGATCTGAGGGCTCGGCTCCGGGGTGGCCGCCCTAGTTTCCCGCGCGGTTGGGCTAGCGGGCGCGGAGGTCTCGTCCCGCTTAAGCCAGCGCTCTCGGACCTCGGGCAGGGGATACTCGAGGATGGGCAGACTGAGACGATCGAGTTGCTTGAGCCTGAGATATCCCCTGGTCACCCGCTCTTCCTCCTGGGCGACAAACTCCGGATCGAGCGCGGACTTGGCAAACGCCCCCTCGGCGGTCAAGGGAGGAAAGCCGTCGGCGACAATGAACTGGCCGAGAGCGGGGTTGCAGCGAATGTGGCGTTCGGGGAGCCGGTGAAGCTGTTCGGGATCGACCTCGCCGAGGACGTAGCGCAGGTAGAGATCCGAGTCGGCGATCTCCTCGACCTCCTCGCCGCAGACCTCACAGAGATAGCCTTGCTCGCAACGAGCCATGGTTCGCCCGACCTTCCCGCTCGATCCGGATCGTGTCGGCGTCCTCGCTCGAGATCACGATTCTGGATTTCGCGCTAACCTCCCAGAACATCGGCCATGCCGTACAGTCCGGCTGGCTTCCCCGCCAGAAACCTGGCAGCGTCGATGGCGCCCCGGACAAAGCCGTCGCGATTGGACGCCCGGTGGCTGAGCTCGAGGGATTCGCCCGGGAGCCCGAAGATGACCGTATGATCGCCCGGCGAATCCCCAGCGCGAACCGCGTGGACGCCGATCTCGTTGCTCGGGCGCTCGCCCACCTGCCCGTCGCGGCCGTACACGAAGTGGGTGATGCCCGCCGCCTGGGCCGCGATTTCGGCCAGCTTGAGCGCCGTGCCGCTGGGCGCGTCTTTCTTCAGTCGATGATGCCGCTCGACGATCTCGATGTCGGCACTCTGCCCCAGCGCCCTGGCGGCCTCGCTCACAAGCCGCATCAGCAAGTTGACACCTCGACTCATGTTAGGCGAAATCAACAGCGGAATCTCCGCGGCGGCCCGCTCCAGCTCCTGCCGCTCCTCCGGCCGGAAGCCCGTGGTTCCCACGACCAGGGGAATCGACTTCTCCCGGCAGAACCGGGCCAGCTCGAGCGTGGCGGAAGGATGGGAGAAGTCTATGAGTACGTCCGGCTTGGTCGTCAGCTCGCCCAGAGTCGACAGTTTCACCCCCAGCGGGGCGATGCCGGCCAGCGATCCCGCGTCCTCGCCCAGCCGGGGATGGCCCGGCCGCTCGATGGCGCAGGCCAGCGAGACGTCCGGGGCTTCGGCGATGAGCTGGATCAGCCGGATGCCCATCCGGCCTGAGGCTCCATGCAATCCCAGAGAACGTTGCGCGCTTGCCACCGGTTCACCGTCCTTTCGATTCGCTTGTGCTTGCTGTCCTCAGTCCTTGCGCTCGCTGTCCTTAGAAACTATCCGAGAACGGTCGTAACCCCTTGTTTTTCCAGGGAATCGGGACGCCGAAACGGCGTTCTCGGATAGTTTCTTAGTCCTTCGAAAGGGATCCGTGATTCTGACCACGGACCAAGAACCCAAGGACCAATGACTAAGTACCAATACCAAGGAGAGCAATCGTGCGGATGATCTCGTCGAGGTCGTTGGCCACGACCACGGGCCGGTTGGCGAAGCCCGCGCGGCGGACACCCCGACTGCCCAGCACCTTTTCAAAATTGTCCTGGTCCGCACCGTGATAGGCGACCGTGGCCGTGGGATCCTTGAGCTGATGGCCGGTCAGGATGCAGACAACGCGATCCGAAGGGGCGATCACCCCCTCCTCGCGCAACCGTTTGGCGCCCGCGACGCTGGCCGCGCTCGCCGGCTCGCATCCCAAGCCCCCGGCACCCACGCGCGCCTTGGCGTCCATGATCTCCTGGTCGCTAACCTGACGCACGACCCCGTTGCAGAAGTCCAGCGCCCGCAAGCATTTCTTGAAGTTGACCGGCCGGTTGATCTCGATGGCCGAGGCGATCGTCGAGGCCTTGAGTTTTGCCGAGTCAAGCTCCTGAAAGTAGCCGTTGACTCGGTCCATCTGGGGCAAACCCGCGAGCCATCGCACCCCCCGCTGGCTGTAAAGCTCCTCAAGCGTCCGGGCGCCGGCGGCGTTGATCACCGCCAGGCGGGGAACGCGGTCAATCAACTCAAGCTGCTTCAACTCCATAAACGCCTTGCCGAAAGCGCTCGAATTACCCAGATTGCCACCTGGTACCACGATCCAGTCCGGAACCTCCCAGCCCAGCCCTTCCAGAACGCGGTACATGATCGTCTTCTGCCCTTCCAGGCGAAACGGGTTGACCGAGTTCATCAGGTAGATGCCCAGGCGATCGGTGACCTGGCGAACGCGCAGCATGGCGTCGTCGAAGTCGCCGACGATCTGGATGGTCAGCGCCCCGTGGTCGAGCGCCTGGGCAAGCTTGCCATAAGCGATCTTTCCGGAACCGATAAAAATGATGGCCCGGAAACCGTGTTCCGTGGCCGAACAGTAGACCGCCAGCGCCGCGGAGGTATTTCCGGTGCTGGCGCAGGCGACCCGCCGCGCACCAATCATTCGCGCATGAGTGAATGCTGCGGTCATCCCATTATCCTTGAAGCTGCCCGAGGGGTTGAGCCCCTCGTACTGGAGCAGCAGGTTGCCCGGGGAGATGCCGACGAACTGGCCCACCTTGTCGGCTTTCTGGAGCAAGGTCTGTCCCTCGCCGATGGTCACGACCATTTCCGGAGGGGCGAAAGGAAGCAGCTCGCGGAATCGCCAGACCCCTGAGAAGTTGAGGGGATCGAGACGGTTGGCCCACCTGGCCTGAAACTCGGACAGCTTGCGGGGGACGGGGACGCGGTCCCAGTCGTACACCACGTCGACCAGATCTCCGCAAGCTGGGCAGGAGAAATGGGGCTCGTCCACGGCGAAGGTTGCCCGGCATCCTGGATGGATGCACCGCTGGAGCGCGGCGTCGCGATTCGCTGTTCCTGATGTCTTCATCGAAACCGTCTGCCCAACCATCGTTTGATCACTCAGAACACGGCAATCCCCGGAAAGATTACTGTGCAAACGAACACAATGAATTCGCGTCCCGACCACTTTCCGGAATCTTGCCATCCGTTCAGATCACTGTAACGGCAACCACTGGGGTCTGCCAAGCTTGATTCGCCCGCGCGGTGATCGGTGTTCTTTTGTTTCAACCTGCACTTGGTTATTCTTGCTCTCGGCCCCCGGGAACCTCCTCTCAACGCATCGGCATTTGAGGTAACAGCTTGATCCTAGGATTCAATTGAATGAAAAACCCAAGAGGGGTTGACGAGAGATACGGATAATCTTATCATGACCTCTAGCGATTTATAACGACCGATGTCGTGATTCGACCGGAATCGGTGCAATCAACGTAAACCCATTGCTGACAGGCTGTTGAGGAAAACCATGGCAGTATCCACCACCAAGTCGTCTGGCCGATCGCCCAAATCCGCTCCGGCATCGGGTCGCCCGCTAGCCGAGATTCGCCGCGTAGCGGAGTTGCTCAAGCAGGTATCAGACCCCACGCGTCTGCAAGTGCTCATGCTCCTCTCCGAGAAGGAGCGCAACGTCTCCGAGCTGTGCACCGACCTGGGCACGCAGAGTCAGCCGGCGGTAAGCCATCACCTGGCCCTCCTGCGGCACGGCCGGTTGATCGAGCCCCGGCGGTCGGGCAAGCACAATTTTTACACGTTGACCGACGCCGGGCGCGAGCTCGCCCGGGTGGTCGACTCCGTGGTGAGCTGAGCCGCCCCCCCATCGTTTTCTCGGATGCATGCGCGCACCAAGAGCGCCGGCGCGGGAGAGCGGGCCTGGCCGCGTTGGGCGCGGGCCTCCCGACCCCGCCCTCGCTGGAACTGGTTTTGTTGACGTGATGACGTGAGGACTCCCTCAGCTTGCCAGGCACTCGCGGAGAAACGCCAGCCCGTGAGCAACGTCTCGCATGCGCCCCGCCTGATCGCCGACTTCCCGCTCGATGATCAGGGGGCCGTTGTAACCGATGGACTTGAGCGCCTTGATAAAGCGCGCGATGTCGACCTCGCCCTGACCCAGCGGAACTTCTTCACCCCACTGCCCCCTCGCGGTGGGACGGCGCGCGTCCTTGACGTGCACCGAGCGGATGTCCGGTCCCAGGATCTCGACGGCCCGGATCGGATCTCCCATGTCGTACAGCAGCATGTTCGCGGGATCAAAATTCACCTTGATGCTGGGAGATTGGAGGTCATCGAGTGTTCTGCGCAAGAGGTCCGCGGTTTCCTGACCGGTCTCGAAGGCGAGAGTCACCCCCTTGGCCCGGGCGAGGTCCCCGGCCCGCGCCAGCGTATCGAGCATGGCCGGCCGATCGGGGTCGTCGACCTCGGGCAGAAACCCGGCATGGAGTGTCAGGTCCGCAAGTCCCAGCGCGCGCGTTCGCGCGAGCGCCCATTCGAGCCGCTGCATACGCGGGGCGCGCCAGGCAGGCTTGCCGAAGCCGCCCGTTTCCTTGATGGTCTGGGGGGTGGTGTAATCCTCTCCGGGAAAGCCCAGCATGGCCGCCGTCATGACCATTCCCGACGCCAGCGCGGCCTGGGGCAGAGAATCCCCCTCGTCCCAGCTCGCATGATGGGGATCGCCACAAGCAATCTGTACCACGTTCGTTCCGAGCTGGTCGAGCAAGCGCCGCAGCTCCGGAATGCTCTTGACCTGGAGGCTCCAGCTACAAACCCCCAGACTGTACGGAGCCGGGCGGCTCGTTGGCAAGGTCGATGGACTGGTCACGACATTGTACCTTCGCGAACAGGCAAGATCGGGTTCACGTTCGCCCCATGGGCCAACAACGGTTCCGATCATAGCCGGACGGCCTGCCGGGAGCGACAGGCCACTCCCCGAAGATGTCGTCCTCCGTGGGACAGCCGCCCTCGGCTGTCGTCCTCCCAGCCGAGGGCGGTTGGGCCGCGTTCCTCTTTGTAGGCAACTCTTTAGAGCATCACGAGGGCCTCGGCCGACTCGGTTTTCGCGCCGGATGTCTCAATGGGCGCGCGCGACGCCACGACCCGGTTGCGGCCGGCTCGCTTGGCTTCGTAGAGGGCTTCGTCGGCGCTGGCGATCAGCGGCGAGACGTCGTGAATCCGGCCCGGCGGGGCATACGACAGCCCCAGACTGGCCGTCACCCGCACTCCTCTGCCTTTTACTGTGATGTCGCGACTGGGAAGCCGCGCCCGAATCCGCTCGGCCCTGTCGATGGCCTGCTCGAGCGAGCCGATCGGCAAGGCCACGATGAATTCCTCACCGCCGTATCGGGCGACCAGATCCTCGGGCCTGGTTGACTCGCGGAGGACCTCCGCCACCTCCTGGAGCACCAGGTCTCCCGCCGGGTGTCCGTACGCATCGTTGATCCGTTTGAAATGATCGATGTCCACCAGGATGATGGCCAGGCCCAGCTCGCAAAGCGCATTCAGCTCCGCCAGGGGGCCGACCTGGCTCAGGAAATAGCTGCGGTTGAACAGCCCCGTGAGCGTGTCGCGGACGGCCCGCTCGAACATCTCGCGGCGAAACCCTTCCTCGCAGGGGTCGAGCTTCAGATACTTGAGCAGGGTCATCGCGCCGATCTGGATTCGCGATCCATCCCGGACCGCGACCGGCGTGTGGACCGGAATCCGCTTGCCGTCGACAAACGTTCCGTTGCTGCTGCCCAGGTCGGTGAGCCAGGCGTCTCCGGCGGGGTCAACCGAAACCACCGCGTGCCACCGCGAAACCGTATTGTCGGCAAGCTGGAACGTGTTCTCGGCTGATCGGCCCAGGCTGCTGGCGCTTTGAGCCAGCGGCAGCATGGTCCCAGGAATCCCTCCTCGGACCACGATCAGGTACCGCAGCAGGTTCTTCGAGTCTTGCTCGACCCGCTGGGGCTCGACCGAGGTGACTGGCGAGCGGCAAATCTGGGTCTTACCTCGGGCGTCCATGAGCCTTGTCCCCTCACCAGGTTCGGTCCAAGATCCGGTGCCGGAGTCCTGACGGGCTCTGTCGCTACCGGGTCATCGCTCGGTTTGGTCGATCGAACCGGTCCGCACGCGGTCCTCGCCTGAGCGCGACCGCCTCTCTTCCTTAACCTAGGTCGCGATTCACGCCTGTCAAATTCCAAGTGACGAGTGGCGAGTGGCTGCGCTCGCCTTCGGCTCGCTAGTTGCTAGACGGGCGCCTACAAAGAGGAATGTGGCCCAGCCGAG
>JBMFUH010000305.1:0-7488 GCA_049966735.1 Isosphaeraceae bacterium | reverse complement strand
TTCAATGAGTGCGCAAGCCGACTGCAAACCGCCCTAGCAACTAGCAACTAGCAACGAACAACTATGACTCCCAAAGAAGTTCTGGCGCGGATCAGGCAGCGCGAAGTCACCACCGTCGACCTGAGATTCATGGATTTTCCCGGGGTCTGGCAGCATTTCTCGATCCCGGCCGACGCCTTGGCCGAGGAAACGTTCGAGGAGGGAATCGCCTTTGATGGCTCCAGCGTGGTCGGTTGGCGGGCCATCAACGAGGCCGACCTGCTGGTCGTCCCCCAGCCCGAGACCGCGCTCGTCGACCCCTTCACCAGCCAGCCGACCTTGACCATGATCTGCAACATCCAGGACCCGATCACCCACCAGGATTACACCCGCGACCCCAGAAACATCGCGCGCAAGGCCGTCAGCTACATGAGGAGCACGGGACTCGCCGATCTCTGCTTCCTGGCGCCGGAACTGGAGTTCTTCATCTTCGACAACGTCCGCTTCGACCAGCGCGAGCACGAGGCCTTCTATCATCTCGATTCCATCGAAGGCGCCTGGAACCGGGGCCAGGCCGACCGGCCCAACCTCGGCTACAAGCCGGGCTCGGGACTGGGTTACTTCCCCTGCCCACCCACCGACAGCCTGGCGAATCTCCGTACCGAGATGGCCCAGCGCATGGCCGAATGCGGCATCGCCACGGCCGCCCATTTCCACGAGGTCGCCACCGGCGGCCAGTGCGAGATCGACCTCAATCCCCGCGACCTCGTCGAGAGCGCCGATCAGGTGATGCTGGCGCGGTACATCATCCGCAACGTGGCTCGCAACAGCGGCAAGACAGCCACGTTCATGCCCAAGCCCCTCTTCGGCGACAACGGATCGGGCATGCACACCCACCTGACCCTCTGGAAGGAGGACGAGCCGCTTCTGGCCGGGCACGGCTACGGAGCCCTGAGCGATCTGGGACTGCACGCCATCGGCGGCCTGCTCAAGCACGCCCGCGCGCTCTGCGCCTTCGCCAACCCGACGACCAACAGCTACAAGCGGCTGATCGAGGGCTTCGAGGCGCCGACCTTGATCTCCTACTCCCGGCGCAACCGCTCCGCGATCATCCGCGTGCCCGTCAGCGGGGCCAGTCCCAAGAGCCGGCGGATCGAGTACCGCTGCCCGGACAGCTCGGCCAATCCGTATCTGCTTTTCTCGGCCATGCTCATGGCCATGCTCGACGGCATCCAGAACAAGTTCCGCCCGGGCGACCCGCTGGACAAGGACATCTACGACCTTCAGCCCGAGGAGCTGGAGAAGGTGCCGACCACCCCGCTGTCGCTGGAGGCCAGCCTCGACGCCCTCCGCGCCGACCACGAGTTCTTGCTCCGCGGCGACGTCTTCACTCCCGACATCATCGACACCTGGATGTGGTACAAGCAGACCCACGAGATCGAGGCCCTCCGCGTCCGGCCCCATCCTTACGAGTTCACGCTCTATTACGACGTCTGACTCACCCGGCGAGCCCGCCGTGCGAACCAAATCGCCCCCTGTCATCGGCCCGCGCGGCCGTCGCCAGGGATCGGTCCGCACAGCGGACCCTACAATTCCGTCCCACGCGCCCCCCCCAAGTGCGCGCCCCGACGCCGGAAAATGCGCAATCCGCTTTTGGGGCCAAATTTTTTTAGTCGTTTGCCCTTCGAGACTTGCGCTGAGTTTTCTCCGCCTTTCCCCAGAATTCCGTGTCCGCTCGCCCAAACTGGCGGCACATTGGTAAAAGATGGCAAGAAGAATTGCCCATCCTACCAGGCTTACCGGTCGTGCACTCGACCACCTTTCCCCACGATCCCAGAAAAAGGTAGTAGAACAGCAATGAGCGGAGTCCACGAACCCGTGGAGCGGCTGCTCCACGCCCTAGCGCAAGCCGGCTTTGATCCCCGGGCCGCCGGGCCGGGCTGCTGGGAGAGCCGCTGTCCCGCGCATCAGGGAAGCCGACATAACCTTTCCATCCGCCGGGGCGACGACGGTCGGGTCCTGGTGCACTGTCATCACCTGGCCCAAAGCGGCCAGCCCACCTGCTCGCCCCAGGATATCCTGGGAGCGATCGGTCTACAACTGGCCGACCTCTTTCCCCAGTCCCCACCCCAACCATCACGCAAGCCACCACGCAAGTATGGCTCGATCCGGGCCGCGCTCGATTTCCTCGCGTCGAGGATGGTCCCCAGTCCCGTGGCGCAAAGCGTCTGGACCTACCACGACGCCGCGGGCGAGCCGCTGATGGCGGTGGGCCGGTTCGACTCTCCGGACGGCTCGAAGACCTATCGCCCGTTGCACCGGCTGGCCGACTGCTCCTGGGTGCTGGGTGATCCGCCCGGCCCCTTGCCCCTGTACCGGCTCGACAAGGTGCGGGCCGCCGACAGCGTCGTGGTGGTCGAGGGCGAGAAATGTGCCGAGGCCGTTCGCCGCACCGGCTATGAGGCCACCACCTCGGCCCACGGCGCGGCCGCCGCCGCCAAGACGGACTGGGCCCCCCTGGCCGGCAAGCTCGTCGCCATCCTGCCCGACAACGACGACCCAGGCCTGGGCTATGCCTGGTCGGTGCTCCGCCTCCTGAAACAGCTTGATCCTCGCCCGCGGGTGAAGGTCATTCACCTGCCCGATCTGGCGGCAGGGGAAGATTTCGTGGACTGGGCGGACCGGCTGCTCAGTGACGCCGGACCGGGCGATCCCGGGAAAACCCTCCAGATCGAACTGCAAAGGCTCTGGGACGACTGCCCGTTCGCGAACTGGGACGAGATCGGCTCGGAATGCTCTCAATTCGGAACGCCGAACGCGGAATGCGGCATGGCGGATGGCCAATGCCAGACGGCGGATGACAGATGCCAGGCGACGGCGCTCCATGCCCAATTCCACATGCCGAGTTCCGCACTTGAGGAATGCCCGGTTCCGCGTTCGGACGACTGGCCGGAGCCCCCCGGCGAGGCGGCGTTTCACGGGATCGCCGGTGAGATCGTGCGGGGGATCGCTCCGACCACCGAGGCCGATCCGGCGGCGTTCCTGCTCCAGTTGCTCACGGCGCTGGGCAGTGTGATCGGCCGAGGAGTCTGGGTCGAGGCCGACGGCCACCGGCACCACCCCAACGAGTTCCTCTGCTGCGTGGGTGACACCTCGCGCGCCCGCAAGGGAACCTCCTGGAAGCGGCTCAAGCCCATCCTCGCCCTGGCCGAGCCAGTCTGGGCCCAGTCGCGGATCGCCAGCGGGCTCTCCTCGGGCGAGGGGCTGGTCTGGTCGATCCGCGACGCCATCTTCGCCTTCTCCTCCAAAGCCGACGGCCAGGTCATGATCGACCCCGGAGTCGACGACAAGCGGCTGCTGGTCATGGAATCGGAGATGGGCAACGTCTTGCGGGTGCTCCAGCGCGAGGGCAACACCCTCTCGGCGGTCCTCCGCCTGGCCTGGGACGGCGACGATCTGCGGACGTTGACCAAGAACAGCCCGGCGCAGGCGACCAGTCCCCACGTCAGCCTGATCGGCCACATCACCCACGAGGAGCTGTCGCGCTATCTGTCGGCCGTGGAGGTGTTCAACGGGCTGGGCAATCGCCTGCTCTGGGCCTGCGTCCGCCGGGCGAACGTGCTGCCCTTCAGCGGCGCGGTCGATACCGTCTGGGTCGACACCGTGGCGGCCCGGCTGGGCCAGGCCGTGCGGCGGGCCACCGACCTCGGTCCCATGCCCTGGTCCGAGTCGGGCCGGCAAACCTGGACGGACGAGTACAGCCGGCTCACCGCCGATCGCCCCGGCCTTTGGGGGGCGATCACCAGCCGGGCCGAAGCGCACGTGCTCCGCCTGGCCCTGATCTACACCTTGCTGGACATGGCTCGCGCGATCGAGCCGGCCCATCTCCACGCCGCCTTGGCGGTCTGGGGATTTTGCGATCGCAGCGCGGCACGCCTCTTCGGCAGCGCCGTGGGCGACCGCGACGCCGACATGATCCTCTCCGCCCTCCGCGTCCGGCCGGGGGGAATGACGAGGAAGGAGATCAGCGTGGATATCTTCCAGCGCAATCGTCCCGCGACCGCCATCGAACGGGCGCTGGCGTTACTTCTGAAGTACCACCTGGTCCGCTCCGAACCGGCCGCTGACGGATCGGCACAGCTCTGGTTCGCCCTCAACACCTGAAAGGGGGCCTACGAACTACGAATTCAACGAACTCACTGCCGATCACCCGGTGTGAGTTCGTACAATTCGTAGTTCGTACGGCGACTGGCGAGTGGTTCGTTCCGAAGTGGCGAGCCGTAGGGTCGGCATTGCCCACCTTGCATCCGCTCATCCGTCGAGCCAGGGCGCCCAGCCCCCCCCACCGCGGCTTCGGGCAGAGCGGCTCCTGCCCTTGCTGTCCGCCAAGTTCCGTCTATAATTTCGAAGTCTTCTGAAAGATCGACACGGATGTAAGAAATGGCGAATGGCATATCCAAGATGGCAGATGGCGAATGGCGAATGGCAGATGGCAAATGGCGGATGCAACTGCCCACCGCCCGCTGGCCACTGCCTACCGCCCGCCGCCTACTGCCCACGATCCTCTAACCACGAGCCGCCATGTCCAGGCCCATTCGCGTGGGAGCGGTCAGTTATCTCAACGCAAGGCCGTTGTATTATGGACTTTGCGATCTCGCTCCCGACATCGACTTGGTGCTTGAGGTTCCCGGCCGGCTGGCGGACTTGCTGGAGGCCGGCGAGCTGGACGTGGCGTTGATTCCCTCGATCGAGTATCTCCGTGGGGCACAGCGGGGCTACCAGATCGTCCCTGGGTTCGCGATCGCGGCCCAGGGGCCGGTCCATAGTGTCAAGCTCTTCAGCAGGGTGCCGATCGCTCAGATCAACCGCCTGGCCCTGGATGAAGGATCGCGGACCAGTCAGGCCCTCGTCCAGGTCTGGCTGGATGCTCGTCATGGGGCCCGGCCGGCAACGATCGAGCCCCTGCCGCTGAGCGTCCCCGCGCTGGAGAGCACGGCCGACGCCGTGCTGGTGATCGGCGACCGTGCCATGCAAGTTCCGCGAGAACCGTTTCATGAGGTCGTCGACATGGCGGCAGCCTGGCGCGACCTGACCGGCTTGCCGTTCGTCTTCGCGCTCTGGGTGACACGCGGAGGGGTCGACCTGGGAGATTTGCCGGCCACCCTGGCTCAAAGCCGCCGCCTGGGCCTGGCCCACGCCGCCGAGCTGTCCAGGATTCACGGTCCCCGGCTAGGACTCGATTTCGCAACCTGTTACGATTACCTCACGCGGGTCTTGTCGTACGAGCTGGGCGAGCGGGAGCTGGCCGGACTCTCGCGATTTGCCCGCATGGCCGCCCGGCTCAAGCTGGCCCCGGAAGGAGTGAACTTTGTCTTCTACCGCCCCCGCGATCTTGCAAGCAGCCATTGACGGCCGGCGCGTCACGTTCGAGGAAGGCGTCACACTCCTCAAAGGGGCCAGCTTGCACGACCTGGGCCGCGCGGCTCTGGCCGTCTGCCAGCGGCTGCATCCCGAGCCCTATCGCACCTACAACATCGACCGCAACATCAATTACACCAACGTCTGCACGGCGGTCTGCGACTTCTGCGCCTTCTACCGCAAGGTGGATGATCCCTCCGCCTACGTGCTCGATCGCCAGGTCTTGCTGGAGAAGATCCGTGAGACCGTGAACCTGGGGGGTGATCAGGTCCTCCTGCAAGGAGGCTTGCATCCCCACCTCAAGCTTGAGTGGTACGAGGATCTCCTGCACGACATCAAGCAGCACTTTCCCGGCGTGAATGTCCACGGCTTCAGCGCTCCGGAGCTTTACCACTTCACCAAGGTCTCCAAGCTGCCCCTTGTGACGGTGCTGAAGCGGCTCAAGGACGCGGGTCTGGGCAGTCTGCCCGGCGGCGGGGCGGAGATCCTGGTGGACCGGGTGCGGCAGGCGATCACCCGGGGAAAGGTGTTGACGGACAACTGGCTGGATGTTCATCGCGTCTGGCATGCGCTGGGGGGGCGATCGACGGCGACGATGATGTTTGGCCACGTCGAGACCCTGGAGGAGCGGATCGAGCACCTGGAGCGGGTCCGCCAGCTTCAGGACGAGACGGGAGGCTTCACGGCCTTCATCGCCTGGACCTTCCAGCCCGAGCACACCGACATGGCCGACGTTCCCCCGGCGGGGGCATTTGAATACCTCAAGACCCAGGCGATTTCGCGAATTTACCTGGACAACGTGCCCAACATCCAATCATCGTGGGTGACGCAAGGGCCGAAGATTGGCCAGATTGGGCTCTATTTTGGCGCCAACGACATGGGCTCGTTGATGATCGAGGAAAACGTGGTCTCGGCCGCCGGCACGGTCCATCATCTGACGCTGGACCAGATCAAGCGGGCGATCCGGGAGGCCGGTTTCATTCCCCGCCAGCGCAACGTATTCTATGAATACATTGATGAACCCGCCGACGCGGAACTGGCCCTGGCGGCGGGTTGAGCCCCCGTACGAACTACGAATTGAACGAACTCACCCTGGGTGATCGGCAGTCAGTTCGTTCAATTCGTAGTTCGTAGCCCCCCTCCATGCTCACGCGGACGACCTGGCCGGCCAGGCGGACGATGGATTCTTGGTCGTCGTCGCGGTTGCCGCTGGTTTCTACCCTGCAACGGCCAGGGAGCGAACGCTCAAGACCTCGTCGGCGCGGAGCGGTTCGATGTCTGACTCCTTGATCGCCACGACGGACAGCGACTCGCCGAGGGCGTTGAAGACCTCGAGCACGACGCCGGCCTCACCCGCGGTGGGGTGGGGGACCCGGTCGAGCAACACGGCCACGTCACCTTTCTTGAGGCCATGCTCGTTGACGTCCCGGCACAACGCGATGCGCTGATAGAGCTCCAGTTCCCGCTTCATGGGCGTTGGTTCTTCCACGGTTTAAGGGTCACGAAGTGGAAGGTCCCGTCGGCGTTCCATCGCAGCCAGATCATCACCACCGGCAACGCCTGACCGCGAGGTCCCGCCAGGTCTCCCTCCACACGATAGAAGGTGCCATACTCGTTGGTCCCGTCTGCCGTCCCTTCCGCTCCGATCGATAGGCTACGAATCGCCGCCAGCAGTTCCTCGGGGTTGCTCTGCTCGAAGCCTGCCCGTGCCAGATATTTCGCCTTGTCATCCCACGGGCGCGGGACGAGCAGATACCTTGGTGATCTTCTCCTCCGGGATGATGGCGTCCTCGGGAATTCTCATGACCCCGGTCGGTGATCCGGTAAAACCTGGCCATCCTTCGCGTCAGGGTTTCGGCGCTCTGGATGCCTGTCTCCCTTTATGGATAGAGGCCCGGAGAAATGCTAGTCCGCCACGAAGGACCTGTAAAGCCATGACGCCTCAGCTCTCATGGTGTATGCTTGCAGATGAGCCCCGCTCGGCGCGAGTCTCCGGAACCCGCCGACGCGGAACTGGCCCTGGCGGCGGGTTGAGTCCCCGTACGAACTACGAATTGAACGAACTCACCCTGGGTGATCGGCAGTCAGTTC
>JBMFUH010000304.1:0-7492 GCA_049966735.1 Isosphaeraceae bacterium | reverse complement strand
CTCTCAGAGCCTCGGCGGCGATGGGTCGATCGCCCAGCGATGTATGCACGGGGCGACGAGGTGTCGAGGAGAGATCGGGTCCGCTCCGGCGTTTCGCGACCGCGCCAGGGCGGGCCCCCGTGATGAATCAATCGGGGCCGTGCGAGGTGTCGCCTCTTGCTTCCAGGCCACGGCAGGCCGACGATGGACGAGGATTTCCAGACGGTTTCTCAAGGAGCAAGCTCATGACGCAGTCGTCAACGGCAGGAAACGACAGGAAGCAGGGTTCAACCCGTCGCTCGTTCGTCCGAGGGGCCGCGGGCGCCACGGCTCTTTTCTCGATCATCCCCGCGCACGTGCTGGGCCGCGAGGGCCGGTCGCCGGCCAGCGAGAGGCTGAACATCGCCGGAATCGGCATCGGCGGCATGGGCGGCCACAACCTCTCCCAGTGCTCCGACCAGAACATCGTGGCCCTCTGCGATGTCGATTCGAGCTACGCGGCGCACACCTTCGAGAAGTTTCCGTCGGCGAAGCGGTACGTCGATTTTCGCCAGATGCTCGACCGGCAAAAGGACATCGAGGCGGTGATCGTGGCCACCCCCGATCACTCTCACGCCGTGATCGCCCTGGCCGCGATGGAGCGGGGCAAGCACGTCTACGTTCAAAAGCCCCTGGCCCACTCGGTGTCCGAGGCGCGGGCGATGACGGAGGCCGCCCGCAAGCACCGGGTCGTGAGCCAGATGGGCAACCAGGGGCACTCGGGAGACGGTGTGCGTGACCTCTGCGAGTGGATCTGGGACGGAGCCATCGGCGATGTCCGCGAGGTCCATGCCTGGACGAATCGACCCGTCTGGCCCCAGGGCATCGAGGTCGAGCGACCCAGGGAAACGCCCTCCGTCCCGGCCAGCCTCGACTGGGACCGCTGGATCGGTCCCGCGCCCTATCGGCCGTATCATCCGGCGTACCATCCGGGGAACTGGCGGGCGTGGTGGGATTTCGGCACTGGCTCGCTGGGCGACCTGGGCTGCCACATCCTCGACGCCCCCTTCTGGGCCCTCAAGCTCAAGTACCCGATCAGCGTCGAGGGATGCATCTCGACATACTGGTACGACCTGTGGAAGGAGACCAAGCCGAAGAACGAGACCTATCCCCGGTCGACCATCGTCCGCTACAAGTTCCCGGCCCGAGAGGGCATGCCCGAGGTCAAGCTGACCTGGTGGGACGGCGGCATGATGCCTCCTCGCCCCGATGAGCTGGAACCCGGCCGGCAGATGGGCGACAGCGACGGCGGCGTCCTGTTCCACGGAACCAAGGGAGTGCTTATGTGTGGCTGTTACGGCAAGAACCCGCAACTGCTTCCCGAAGCGCGGATGAAGGAGTACCAGCGGCCGCGCCGGACGATCGCGCGCATCCCCGGCAGCGACGAAGGACACGAGCAGGACTGGGTCCGGGCCTGCAAGGGGGGCAAGCCGGCCAGCTCGAACTTTGACTTCTCCGGCCCCCTGTCGGAAACCGTGCTCATGGGCAATCTCGCCGTCCGCTTCCCCAACCGGCTCTTGCTCTGGGATGGCAAGAAGATGGAGGTGACCAACGACAATGCGGCGAACGCCTATGTCCGCCGCGAGTACCGTAAGGGCTGGTCGCTCTGAGGCCGCACGGGCTTACGATATCTGAACATCCGATCAAGAACCTGCGATAGCCAGGTTTGCATTGCTCGTGGATGGTGCGCGCATTCCAATGAACATCCCCGGATCGTGGAGCGTGGAACTCGAATGCAAGCCTGACTTCGACCGGGCGATGGAGCGGGTCTACGCCTGGTTCGAGCAGGCGATCATCGACCGGCCGCCGATCAGTTCTCGATGCACAACGCCGAGTACAGCCAGAGCGTGGAGACGGGCGGGCGCAGGTGGAACACGCTCGAGGACCGCTGGCTCGATGCCGAGTTCCAGGTCGAGTCGTTCGCGCGGTCGATCCGGGGCGCGCGGTTCCTGGCCGAGACGTTCCCGGTCTTCTGGCCCAACCTCGGCCCCGGCGTGTATGCATCCTTTCATGGGGTCGAGCTGATCTTCGGCGAGGTGACCTCGTGGACGGTCCCACAGGTCCGCGACTGGTCCGACATCGGCTCGATCCGTTTCGACCCGACCAGCATCTATTATCGGAAGATCGACGAGCTGACCGCGCTGGCGCTCGAGCGCTGCCCGGGGAAGTTTCTGGTCGGCTACACCGACCTGCATGGCGGCCTGGACTGCGTCGCCGACTGGCGCGACCCCCAGCAGCTCTGCCTCGATACGGTCGACGCTCCCGAGCGGGTGCACGAGCTGGTGCGTTTCGCGGAGGCACATTTCCTGGAGGTCTTCGATCACTACGACGCCCTGCTCAAGGCGCGCGGGCAACCCTCGGTCACGTGGATGGGCATTCCCTCGTTTGGCCGGCTGCACATTCCGAGCTGCGACTTCGCCGCTTTGGTGTCGCCCAGGGTCATCGAGGAGTTCTACCTTCCCACGCTCCACAAGGAAGTGCGAGCCATGAGCCACAACATCTACCATCTCGACGGCAAAGGGACGCTCCGGCATCTTGACCGCATCCTCGAGGTGCCGGAGATCCAGGCGATCCAGTGGGTCCAAGGCATGGGAAAAGACATGCCGATCCTCCAGTGGATGCCCCTGCTCAGGCGGATTCAGGCCGCGGGGAAATCGGTCGTGGTCGACCTCTCGCTCGACGAGCTCGAGGAGTTCATCGACGGGATGCAGCCGGGGGGGCTCTTCCTTTGCATCGCCGCCGAGCCCGAACTTCAACCTGATATCATGAAACGGATCGAAATATGGTGAGACTAGTGAGTCGTTCATATATATATATTCATCTATTCACCGCATGTCCAACGTCTTAAATATAATCGCGTTCACCGCATGTTTGCTGGCGGTGGGATTTCCAGCAGCCGTCGTTTTTTCGGCGCCGCTGGAATCAACGCCTCTTGGCGACCTGTGCCCGGATTCGGTCCGGCAGGACTATGGGGCATTGCAGGTCAATCGCAGCGTCATGAATCAGCTGCTGCGGATCGGCGATCGCACCTTCGCTCATGGCCTGGGCACGCACGCCAGCAGCGAGCTGGTGTTTGATCTGGACCAGTCGTATGACCGGTTCGAGGCGACCATCGGCGTGGATGCGGAGATGCGGTCGTACCGGACCTCGAGCGTGGTCTTCATCGTCAAGGGCGACGGCCGCGAGCTTTTCCGGAGCGACGTGATGCGGATCGATACGCCGCCCCAGCGCGTGAGCGTGTCGCTTGCCGGCGTGTGCGAGCTGAGGCTCATCGTCAGCGATGCCGGCGATGGGATCAACTGCGACCATGCCGACTGGGCCGAGGCTGTCCTCTTCTCCCGGCCGCGGACGCCGGAACCGGCCGGGCCCGCCCGGTTCAGCGTCCTCTCACCTACTGTCCGTATCAAGCTCTCCGCTCTGGGCCAGATCGTCGGTCTCAACGCCAGTGGAGTCGACCAGTCCATTCGCGGAGGCACGCGCCTGGGGGGTTGCCGGACGGTCGGGCCGGTTGTTGCCCGGCAGACTGCCGGCGGAGGCTTGGCCTTCGTCCGCAAGCTGGCCGATCACGCGCGGCACACGTGCACCGTGACCGAGCACTTCACGCCGGCCAAGGACAGCATCCGGTGGGACGTCGAGATCCTGGGCGATGGCGAACCCTGGAGCGCCCCGGTGATCACCTGGCTCACCTGCGAGAGCCCGCGGCAGGTCCGCTTCTGGACGGCCTGGTCCGATCCCGAAGTCCAGGGAGAAATCTGGCACGACCCGCTCGCGTCTCGGACGTTGGACAATCACTGCTGGCATTACGGCAATGAGGCGCGGGGCGTGCCGACGGGTGGCGACTTCATCGCGATTCCCCTGGCCACCATCGCGGCGCCGGATGGTCAGAGCGGCGTGAGCCTCGTCCATTCCCCGGACGACGTGCTGCTCAAGATGAACCTGGCAACCACCAGGGCCGGCCTGGTCCGGTTCTCGCGCACCGGCTATCGGATCCGCAAGCGCCGGCCCGTTCGCTTCACGGTTCACCTGGTCGGGCATGAGGCAAGCTGGCGCGGCGGCCTGCGCTGGATGGCCGCTCATTACCCGTTGTTCTTTGACCCGCCCAATCCCCGCGTGCGGGAAATGGCCGGCTGCGGCGCCTATTCGGGAGACGAGCGGCCGATCGATGTGGCGAAGTTCAAGGCGATGGCGTTCCGCATCAACTGGAAGCTCTCCGACGACTTCCCGTATATGGGTATGTTCATTCCGCCGGTCAAGAACGCCGACGAGCGCTGGACTCGGTCGTGCGACGAGCCGCGGCCCACAGGCAAACCCGTCACCACTTCATGTAGGCAGATGAACGACTACGCCCGCTGGATGCATGCTCATGGGTTCCACGTGCTGAGCTATTTCAACGTCACGGAATTCGGCAAGAACATGAAGGACGCCGCGATCCCGACCGCGCGGGCCAAGGAGCTGGGGCTCTGGAAAGATCCGGTCGCCTTCCTCAAACTCCGGCTGGGCAACGCGTATCTCAAGCCGCCCATCCTCACCTGCTATGGCGCCTGGGTCACGGACGTGGGCGATCCCGCGTACCAGGAGTTTTTGCTCGAGCAGGCGAAGCGGCACATCGATCTCTTGCCTGATACCGACGGCCTCTGCATCGACCGCAACGACTGGCTACGGCTGGACAATCCCGCTGGCGACGACGGCGTGAGCTGGGTCGACGGCAAGCCGGCGCGATCGCTTTATCGATCGTGGATCACGTTCCTGGACCGGCTCGGTCCGCTCATGCACGGCGCCGACAAGGTCATCTTCGCCAATACCATGACCATGCGGCTCGAGCTGACCCGCCAGCTCGACGGCATCTACAACGAGTTCGGCAACAATCCCGGCACGCTCAACGCCACGGCCCTGTTGGGAATTCACAAGCCGATCCTGGAATGGACGGTCGCCCAGAGCCTTCATCAGCCAGGCCCCGATACGTTCTTTCAGCGCCAGCTTTACCTGGGCGTTTACCCGACCGCACCCTACCCGTTCAACCACCACTGCATCACGCCCGACCCGGCCGCCGAGGAGTTTTACCTGGACTACGGCCCGCTCCTGGACGCGTTGCGAGGCAAGCGGTGGGTGCTCGCGCCCTCGTGTGTGAGCACCGACACGCCCGGCGTTCGCGTCAACCTGTTCGAGGTTCCCGGCGGCTACGTACTGCCGGTCATGCTGGGCGGTCAGACGACTTCTGCTCAAGTCCGCGTGCGCAACTGCCCCGGACTCGACAAGCTGAAATGTGATGCCCTGCACCCAGCCGAGGCAAAGCCGACGTCTGTCTCGGCGACTTTCCGGAACAAGATACTGGAACTCGACGTCCCGCTGAAACGCGGGTGTGCGATGGTCCGGTTGGGGAAGGCCGTGCTCGTCAACCCGTAGGGTGGGTCGAATGAATAATGATCACCAAACGTGTTTATACTAAAGAAATATATCATAGACCGAGCTGTTTTCGTTTGCGGTAGAGAGTGCTGGGATCGATGCCCAGGATGCGAGCGGCTTCTTCGCGCGTTTCCGTGTTGTCGAGCACGCGGCGGATGTGCTCGGCTTCCAGTTGCTCGAGCGTGACCGGGCCGCCGGGACGGAGCGAGGCGGCATCCGCAACCCCCTCGCCCACGGGTGCGAGGCGGATGCGCTCGGGCAGGTCGACCGGTTCGATCTCTCGTCCGGCCGCGAAGAGAACCGCGCGCTCGATGGCGTTGCGTAATTCTCGGAGGTTGCCCGGCCAGGCGTACTTCAAGACCGCGGCCTGGGCGGCGGGCGAGAATCGCTCGATCTTCCGGCCGGTCTGGCGGCCGAAGAAAGAGAGGAGGTGACTGGCCAGATCGCCCAGGTCGGCCCGCTTGCGCAAGGGGGGCAGAGTGAATTCGACGACGTTGAGCCGGTAGAGCAGATCGTCGCGAAACCGTCCGGCGGCGACCTCGGCGTCCAGTTCCTTGTTGGTCGCGGCGATCAGCCGCACGTCCGCGGTCCGCGTCCGGGTCTCCCCGACACGCTCATACCGACGCTCCTGGAGAAATCGCAAGAGCTTGGGCTGAAGCGACAGGGGCAGGTCGGCCACCTCGTCGAGGAAGAGCGTTCCGCCGGCGGCCGCGGCGACCTTCCCCGAGGTGTCGCGCACAGCGCCTGTGAAGGCGCCCTTGACGTGCCCGAACATCTCGCTTTCCAGCAGTTCGCGGCTCAGGCTGGGACAGCTCACGGTGATGAACGGTCCGGCGGACCGCTTGCTCCAACCGTGAATCCGCCGAGCCAGCACCCCTTTGCCAGTGCCGCTTTCCCCCTTGATCAGCACGACGGTGTCGGTCGTCGCCACGCGCCGAGCCTGATCGAGGATCGTGGCAAACTGCGGGTCGGGGCTGTCGAGGACGACCTCGGGCACCTCCGAACGCACCTGCTCTTCCAGGTCGGCCACGCGATTGTGCAATCCGCGAATCCGTCCCACTCGCTCGAGCACGGCCCGCACCTGGGCCGGCGTGAATGGCTTGGGCAGGAAGTCGAACGCCCCGCGCCGCATCGCGTCGACGGCGAGATCGATGCTGCCGTGGGCCGTGATGATCACCACCGCGATGTCTGGGCGGTCGCGCAGCACCTGTGTCATCAGGTCCATGCCCGATTCCGTCCCCAGCCGCAGGTCGACGAGCATCGCATCGATATCGGTCTGATCGACCTGCCGGAGCGCCGAGGCGATGTCCGTAGCCTCGGCCGTCGCGTGGCCCATGGCTTCGAGCGCCACCTTCAACGTCTGGCGAATGTTGGGTTCGTCGTCGACGATCAGGATCCGCATGGCTTGTCCACCAGAGAGCACAAAAACGCCTCTGCCTATTGTGCACACTGGTGGCGGCGAAGGGAATCGTCTCGATCCCCGGAGGAACCTCGCCGGACACCACCGGGTCTCCCCGTAACCCAATGTACCCAAAGCTCGTCCGGTCGTCGGAGCCGGCCTGGGATCGATCGCCGTTTCCTCTGAGCGGCCCTTTGTAAAGCTGTGTCAAGATTCTGAGAAACTTGGACCGGATTGGCCGACGAATGACGCTTCTCTCTTGTGGGAAGTCACGATGGGTGACGGCCCGCGAAGCCGACGGCGTGGTGAGGTCCGGAACTGGCTCCGTTCGTGGTACGCGCCGAAATCGGACAGAAGGAAGACCGATGCGAAAACTGTTGGTGGAACTATGCCTGCGCCTGGCTCGTCTCACAGTGCTGGCGATAGTTGGCTATTATTTGGTGTTTGCGATGAGTGGGCAAGCGCCGCGAGACGCTTTCCCCACGATTGCCGGTCACGACGCCAATTGCAAGGTTTGCCGGCTGCCCTTGTTCGGTCACGATGGCGGTCCATCGCAGCTTGGCCTGGAAACACGAGTGATCACTGGGCCGTCGGCGTCTCTTCACTTAGACGAGAGCTGTGGGCCTCGACCTCGCCTGAGCAGGTTCCATTCCCTGCCGGCCAAGGCCCTGC
>JBMFUH010000303.1:0-7494 GCA_049966735.1 Isosphaeraceae bacterium | reverse complement strand
GATCACAACGGTATCTCTTGAAAGCTGTAAGCAACGCATGAGCAAACCGCTCTAGCCGGTCGCATCAGCCCGCTCAAGCGCAACGACGCGCGGCCGTTCGCCCTGAGGACCGCATGGAAACCAGCTTGTAGGGTCCGCTGTGCGGACCTTGGGCATCGGCTGGGGATCGGTCCGCACAGCGGACCCTACGGGTGAGACGCAAGAGGCGAAGCAAGCCGTGGCCATGTGCTTGGCCGGTGCAATACAGTACTTCAAAGGCCATGCCGAAAAAGCCGGAACTTTGAGCAGTCCTCGTACCATTACTCTTTGTTCAGAGCAGCGTGTGCCGAACGGAAGGGAGGAGGCGTGGCGCCCAGGAAGCCGAGAGCGGTAACAAGCCCGTTGCGGATGCTCTTCTCGCTGGGCTCGATCGGCAACCTCACCGACGGCCAGCTTCTGGAGCGGTTCGCGACGGATCGGAGTGAGGCGGCCGAGCTGGCTTTCGCGGCGCTCGTCGAGCGCCCTCAAGGACGCGATCCGCCGCCAGCGGCACGAGCGCCGGGCAGCCGAGCTGGCGGCAACACGCTCAGGCGAAGACGACGGAGCACGACACGAGATGGAAAGCCTGCTGCACACCGAGATTGACCGTCTTCCCGAGCGCTATCGCGTCCCCATCGTGCTCTGCGATCTGGAGGGCCGGTCGTACGAGCAGGCGGCCCGGCAGCTCGGCTGGCCGATCGGCACCGTCAAGAGCCGGCTGGCGCGAGGACGCGATTGACTGCGCGAAAAGCTACACCGCGGGGGCGTCTTCTCCGGCGGCGAGTTTGTCGCCGTCGCACTCCGGCCGGTCGGCCTGAATCACACCGTTCCCACTGCTCTGGTTCAATCCACCACCAGCGCCGCGGTCCGGTTTGGCGCGTCGCGAACCATCGCCAGCGCAACGGCCGCGGCGCTCGCTCAGGGAGTTCTCACTGCCATGTTGATGGCACGATGGGTCAAGGTCGCTTCGGTGTTGCTTGTCGCCGGCGCGACGGTTTCCGGCGGCGGGCTCTTGTCCCGGATGGCCGCGTCGGGAATCCAGCCGAGCACGCAAAGGACGGCCCAGGCCAAGGAGAAGGCCAAGGCGGGGCCGGATGTTCCGGTCGCCGAGGTCAAGCACGGCAAGTTCCAGGTCACCGTGGCCGGGCCGGGCAACATCGAAGTGGAGCGGCGGTCGACCTTGCTCTCGCGGGTCGAGGGTCGCACGACCATCCTTTCGATTGTACCGGAGGGAACAAGGGTCAAGAAAGGGGACCTGGTTTGTGAGCTCGACTCGGCTGCGCTCCGCGACCAGCTCTCGAATCAGAAGATCACCACTCAGGGGGTCGAGACGTCGTATCACATGCGAAGCTGGCCCGCCAGAACGCCGAGATCGCACTCAAGGAATACGAGGAAGGACGCTATCCGCTCGAGCATGCCGCAATTGAGGGCGAGATCCGGCTGGCCGAATCGGCAATCCAAAAGGCCAAAGCGCAACGGGAGCGGACCCGGAGATACCAGGAGCAGATCAAGGAGGCATCCGGGAAAAGAGCGGCGAAGGAACCAGGTGTTCTCATGGCTGAGCTGGGTCTGGAAAACCGGCTCGACGCAGCCGAGTAAGCCCTGATGCGCGAGCCATTGACCCTCGAGCAAGCGCGAGGGAAACTGAAGCTCCTGCAAAACTATACCAGGGGTAGGACGATCCAGGAGCTGAAATCCCAGATCGCCGAACGAAGGTCGGCTGAGCTGTCGAGAGAGCGGGCGTACCAGCTTGCGGTCAGCAAGGAAAAGAAGCTCGAACGGCAAATCGAGAACTGCAAGCTCATCGCGCCCAGCCAAGGGGTGGTGGTTTACGCCACCGATCCGCGCTCGAATCAGCCCCCGCAGATCGAAGTAAACGCGACGGTTCGTGAGCGACAGGTCATCATGTGGATCAATGACATCGACGGACCGATGCTGGTCAATGCTAAGATGCCCGAGGCGATGGTCGATCGCGAGAAGGTCGGGCAGAAGGCGATTGTCAAGATCGATGCTCTGCCGGACGAAACACTCACGGGCGAGGTTCTCGACATCGCCCCCCTGCCCGATCCCACCAGCTTCTTCAACGCGGACATCAAGGTCTACGCCACGCACGTGCGAATCGACAAGCCCCTGCCGGGCCTTCGTCCCGGCATGAGCGTGCAGGTTGAGATCCTCCTGGCGGAGCACGACAATGCGCTCACGATCCCGATTGGAGCCGTGATTCGGCTCGACGGTAAGGAGCGGGTTGCCGTCAAGAAGTTTGACGGCAGTTTTGAATGGCGCGAGGTCAAGTTCGGCGATAGCAGCGGGACGGAAGTCGAGGTCAAGCAAGGCCTCAAGACCGGCGAGCAGGTGGCGATGGAGCCGCTCAAGCTCCTAGGGCGGTTTGCAATCGGCTTGCGCACTCATTGAATATCGTAGGGTCCGCTGTGCGGACCAATTGCTCTGGCCGTCGGTCCGCACAGCGGACCCTACGGTGAGCGATCGACCCGAAAACCGCTCTAAGCGAGGAAGGGCGCGGGAGGGCAAAAGCCCAGTCCCCGTGGCTCACGAAGCTGAATGAGCAGAGGGATCGCGCCGCGGCGGCCCGCGGCAAGACAGCCCGCGCGAAGCTCTCTTCCCCTTTCTTCCAGAAGTTCAAGAACCTCAGTGCCGAGGCCCGCGCGAAGCTCAAGACGGCCAGCCCGAAGGAGCGCGAGGCCATCTTGAAGAAAGCCGGTTTCACCGACGCCGAGCTGCAGCAGATCGAAGAGAGGCGGAAGCAACTTCGCGGTCCAAACTGACCGCACCGTTCACCCCGGCCACTTGCCGATCGGGCATTGCTCGTGGGCCATCCGGCTTTTCACCTGGGTGAAGCAGCCACAGACGCGACAGCGCATTCCGGTGTGATGCTCGCAGTGCTCGCAGGTTGCCACGCGCTTCTGCTGGAGATCCGGCGCGGTGGTCTTCAGTCCCGAGGCGATGAACTTCATCATCGCCTTGGTGGCCGAGACGGCCATCCGCAGCAGACCAGGGCCGGCGTTGGGATCGGCGACGGGCTGGCTGGACGTGGTGATGGTTCCTCCCATCAGCCCCCCTGCCATGACCTGGGTCCCGAACGCATTCTGTGGGGCCAGTCCCGAGAAGTCCATCCGATAGCGCTGAAGCTGGGCGCCGTACCAGGCGGCCTCGGGCTTGCCCAGCTTGCGCAAGAGGTCGACCGATTCCTGCGCCTTGGCCAGGGCTAGCTCGCGCTGGTTCATGTCGGCGTAGGCGATGGCCTGGTTCCAAAGCAACCTGAATTCCTGCTGGTGGTCACCCAGGGCGCGGGTCAACTCCAGGGCCTGGCTCGCCAGGGCCAGCGCGCCGGCCGGATCGCGCAGGTTGGTCTGGGCCATGCCCAGGTGTTCCACGACCAGCTTCTCGGCGAACCGGTCGCCAGCCTGGCGCACGAGAGGAAGCGCATGCTCGAGAACCTGGCGTGCCTGCTGGGGTTGCCGCATGGCCAGCAGCGCGTAACCGAGGTTGTCCAGCGCATCGATCTCGCGGGCCCGGTCGCCCTGTTCACGGGCCAGGATGATCGCCCTCTCTAGATGGGCGACGGCCTTGTTGAGGTCGCCCTCGTTGACGAGCGCGATGCCCAGATCGATGAGGGCGGCGGCTTCGCGGGCCCGGTCTCCCTTGTTGCGTGCCTTCTCGAGAAGTTTCTCGGCCAGCGCGGCGGGGGAGCCGAGCTCTTCGGATGGCTCGGGTGGTGAGACGCCCTGGGCCGGCTGGTTCGCCGTGCCATTGGGAGATCCTCCGGTTGTTACCCCCTCGATGAGGAAGAGGCGGTCGCCGACCTGCTGGAATCGGGTCAGTTCCGGCCAGCGCTGGCGGGCCGATCCCTCGTCGAGCGTGCTGGTTTGCTCGTCGGGCCAGGCCAGGACGAGGTTTGTCTTGCGATCGCCGCACTTCTCGGCGGGCTGGCCATCGGGAAGCGTCCAGGTTTCCTGTCCCCCTGAGCCGGTCAACCTCCGGGCGAACCTCGCCAGCAACCCACCTTTCCGCTGGCGGGCCAACACCGATGTGATCGGGGTTGCACAGATGCCTTGCTCGACCTTGATCTCGCCGCGCGGCACCGTGGCAATGCGTTCCCAGTACTGGAATTCGCCGTCGCGATTGGTGGGAAGCCAGAAGATCAGCCGGTTCGCCTCGGGCACCGCTTCTCTGAGGATGCCGCCGCTCAAGACCTGGCTACCCCAGTCTCGTGTTCTCATTCGATTTCAGCTCGGTATCAGATTGAGCCAAGTTTTTCGGGCAAGGGGCTGGTTTAGCGTGCCGCTTGCTGGGTCTCCATGAGTGGATTCTACCTCATTCGGCCTGCCGCACACAAACTAGCAGGAGCCGCCGTTGATTTCCGCGCGCGCCGGCGCCGCCCGTTTGCACTGATCTCTTGAGGGAAACCATTGCCGGACAGGAGGTTTCGCCGCGGAGCGAGCGCGCCGAGCGATCCTGGTAGCTCGTTTTCGACATCATGCCATGTTTCTCAAACGCAACGACATATCGATTTCCTTCTGGAAATGAGGTGCGATCCCACGGGAAGAGACACGCCAGGAACCTGGGAAGGCGCGTCAACGAGGGAGGCAAAGGCGGGTGCACCGGCGATTGTGGCTCGACAGGATGCGAGACAGTGAATTCAACATGTCTTACACGACGTTGCTTGCCCGATTTCATCATCATCGGCGCCATGAAGAGCGCAACGACCACGCTGCACGAGCAGCTTGCCCGGCAGCCAGGCTTCCGGATGAGCCGGCCCAAGGAGCCGAACTTTTTCAGCGACGACAGGAATTTTGCCAGAGGTCTCGACTGGTATGCGTCCTGCTTCGCCGGAGCCGGCGATCAGCAGATCGTGGGGGAGACGAGCACCCATTACACCAAGCTGCCCACTTATCCTCGGACAGTCCTCCGGATGGTGCGGGTCTTGCCGCGGGTCAAGCTGATCTACGTGATGCGGCATCCGATCGATCGCTTGAGATCGCACTACCTCCACGACGTCACGGTGGGCCGGATCAAGGTCGGTCTGGAGGAGGCCGTGGACCGATATCCCGACCTCGTCGACTACGGCCGGTACAGCATGCAGCTTGCTCCCTATCTGCTGGCGTATGGTCCGGAGCACATTCTGTCGGTTTTCCACGACCGACTGGTTCGTCATCCCGATCTGGAGCTGGAGCGAATCAGCGTGTTTCTGGGCGCGCCGGCGCCGCTGCGCTGGGACCGCGCTCTCCAGGCCCAGAATGTCGGCCGGCAGCGGTTGCGCCACAGTCTCCTCCGCGAGTTTCTCGTCCAGCTTCCCGTGCTCGCGCCGCTCCGTCACCGGCTGATTCCCAGGTCCGTCGTGGAACGGCTCAAGGAGTTCTGGAGGATCGACATGGACCCGCCGCGGGTCTCGTCGGACCTGGCTGCCCGGCTGCGCGCTGTCTTCGACCCCGACCTGGCACGGCTGGGAAACTGGCTGGGCATCCGCCTCGACACCGATTCGTTCCACGATCGCGCCCGGGAACAGCCGGCGCGCTGGGTACAACTGGAGCAGACCCGCACGACGTGATCCTTGTAGGGAAGCTCCGCCGGCTGATAGAACCGAACAGAGCCTCGGGCTTGCGGAGGGCGAGTGTGCGCCCGCGCGCGAGGGTCTCGAAACAGGGTGTGGCCGTGAAGCAGGTGTCATCTCGGGCGAGTGTGCGCCCGCGCGCGAGTGTCTCGGTCCCCCGGCGACGGAGATCGGAACGTGAACTGGGTTCTCTACGCAGCGTTTTCGGCCGTGTTCGCGGGGTTGACGGCCGTACTGGCCAAGATTGGTGTCAGTGACATTCCTTCGAATGTGGCCACGCTGGTCCGGACGATCGTGGTGGTCGTCTTCGCGGCCGGAATCGTCGCGGCCTCGGGCCAGCTCCATCATCTGCGGTCGATTCCGGGCCGAAGCTGGCTGGCACTGGTCTTCTCGGGAGTGGCCACGGGGCTCTCCTGGCTCTTCTATTTTGCCGCACTCAAGCAGGGACCGGTCTCGGGCGTCGCGCCGATCGACAAGCTCAGCTTCGTGATCGCGATGACTCTGGGCTTCCTCGTGCTCGGGGAAACCGCAAGGCCCCTCACGCTCGTCGGTGCGGCGCTGATCCTGGCCGGCGTCTTGCTCACGCTTCCCTCGGTTCAAGACTTTCTCGGCGGACGCCAGGCCTCGACTCCTTCAGCGTCCACCAGTCCGGAGGTCAATCATCGCCCTCCACCTCGAGAACCCCCTCCTCAATCATCTGCACGGCCTGGTTGAGGAGCTTCCTGCGGGCCTTCTCGAGATCCCCCGCAAGCAGGCCGGCGGGGATATTCTGAAGGACCTTCCGCGCGGCGGCCGGGCGCTGGCAGTCGCGCAGCAGAACCTGAGCGAGCTTGAGGCTCATCCTCGACGACTCGCGCGGGTAATGCTCGCAGTGGTCGCGCATCAGGCGGATGGAGGCGACCTCTGCTCCCTGAGCGTGAAAGGCCTTGATCAGCTCGAGGAGCTCGGGCTGGGAGGGCGGCCAGCCGAAGAGGGTCTGGCCGGCTTTGCTGTAAGCGTCGGCCGCGGCATTCGTGTCCCCTTTGTCGATCAAACGGCGGACCTTCCGCAGCGCGACCGAGCGGCGGTCCTCGCCTTCGGCGGCGGCTGGCGACTCCTCACCTTCACCGGTCGCGCGCGTCTTGCCTCTGCCTTTCCGGGACTTTCGGACAGACTGATTCGACCGGTCGAGCAATTCACCTCGCTTCTTCCAGTCGCGGGCAAGCTGGCGATTCTTGGTCCAGAGCGAGAAGACATCCCATCCTTCGCAATCAACCAGACCCGCCTTGAGCAGGACGATCGCCACCACGGTTCCCCAGAACGCGCCCGAGAGGTTGCCCAGCTCGGTGACCATGATCTTCTCCTCGATCGATCCCCAGAATACCAGGCCGAGCGCCTGCTCGCCGACGTAGAGCAAGGCGACGGTGGTGTAGCGGAGATCCCACTGGTAGACGAGGGTGCGCAGCCCGACGAAGAAGATCGCGGTGCAATTCAGCTCGTTCCGGGGCGCCCAGATCATGCAGGCGGCCAGCAGGCCGTAAATCATTGCCGAGGCGCCTGCCGCGGGCATGTCCAGACCCGACCGGAGCAAGATCAACTGCATCATCGCCCCGTGCAATGTGCCCATCGCCAGGTACGCCGGCAGGTACTTGAGCGCCCCGAGTTTCCCCTCGATCACGATCCCGAAGGACCAGAGGAAGAGCATGTTACCGGCCAGGTCCAGGAACCCGAGATTGAGAAAGTTGTGGGTGACCCACTGGACCGGGTGGAGACGGCCGTCGCCCAGCCGCAGCGCGTAACGCTCGAAGTTCGTCTCCTCCTGCGTCTGCTCGACGACGTTGCCCTCGTCGGTGCTTTCGTGTTCGTGCGTGACTGGTGGAACCACGAAGAACAGGATCACGTTCAGGACACAGAGGCCGATCGTGGCG
>JBMFUH010000302.1:0-7507 GCA_049966735.1 Isosphaeraceae bacterium | reverse complement strand
CAAGGTCACGCCGCTTGACGGAACCGCGGCCAAGATGGACACGCAGACCATCGCCCGCGGTCCGGTGGCGGCGCTGGTGGCCATCAAGCAGATCGGAACCAATGGCGGCGGATACTTCGGCCCGAACTCAGCCCATCCGTTCGAGAATCCCACGCCCTGGAGCAACTTGATCGAGATTGCCGAGATCACGTTACTGCCGATGGCCTCACTGGTCATGCTCGGCCTGATGCTCAAGAACCGGGCTCACGCGGCGGTGATCTATGGCGCGATGCTGGCCTTTCTGGTGGCGGGTGTCGCCATCGCCGCCCACTATGAATCACGCCCGAGCGCCGCGACGGAGAACCTGCCCGTCGTCCAGGCGCCCAACATGGAGGGCAAGGAAGTACGCATTGGGGCGATTCCCAGTGCCACATGGGCAGCCGTGACAACTGCTACCTCGAACGGCTCGGTCGACAGCATGCACGACAGCCTCAATCCCATCACCGGCATGGTCGCGATGTCGAACCTGATGCTCAACGTGGTCTTCAGCGGCATCGGCACCGGCTTTATGAATATGCTGATGTACGTGATTGTCGCCGTGTTCCTCGCCGGCCTGATGGTGGGGCGGACGCCCGAATACCTGGGCAAGAAGATCGAGTCCAAGGAAGTGAAGCTGGCCATGATGGCGATCCTGCTTCATCCCTTGCTCATCCTGGGCTTCGCCGGCCTCTTCGCGGCAACGGACATGGGGGCCAAGACGACGGCCAATCCCGGGCCGCACGGCTTCTCCGAGATCCTCTACGAGTTCAGCTCGGCGTGCGCCAATAACGGCTCCGGCTTCGAGGGGCTGGGCGACAACACGCCGGCCTGGAACGTGGCCACGGGCATCGTCCTGCTCATGGGCCGGTTTCCCCCCATGATTCTCCCCCTTGCCCTGGCCGGCTGCCTGGCCGTCAAGAAGCGCGTCCCCGAAACGACCGGCACGCTTCGAACCGATAATTTCACGTTCTTCGGGATGCTGATGGGGACCGTGCTCCTGGTCGGCGCGCTGTCGTTCATGCCAGCCCTGGTGCTCGGTCCGGTCGCCGATCATCTGATCGCGATCAGGTGATCGCAATCATCAGTCGGTTAGGCTGCACGGAGTTTCGTGCTTGCCGAGTCGTAATCGAAACATCTTGCCTTTTCAGGATCAAGCCCTATGAGCATTGATAGCATCGAAGTCGAGACAGGGCTGCCCAGGCGGGCCGCTGCTGAAGCCCAGGCCTTCAAGATCCAGCGCCGCCATGCGAGGCGGCTGAAACTCTTCGACCCGGAGATGGTCAAGCAGGCGACCTGGCGTTCGTTTGTCATGCTCGATCCGCGGAACATGATGCGCAATCCGGTCATGTTCCTGGTCGAGGTCGGGACCGCCCTGACGGCCATCGTCACCGTTCAGTCGATCGTGGCAGGCGCTGCCGCCGGACTGATCGTCTACCAGGCGTCACTGACGGCTCTCCTTCTACTCACGGTTCTTTTCGCCAACTTCGCCGAGGCGCTGGCCGAGGCTCGAGGCAAGGCTCAGGCCGACAGCCTGCGCGCGACGCGTGCCGACACGCCGGCGTTGCGTCTCAGGCACCTCGGCTCGCTGGAAGCTGAGATTGTCTCCTCGACGAGCTTGAGGCCCGGCGACCTCGTGGTGATCGAGGCCGGACAGGTGATCCCGGCCGATGGCGAGGTCGTCGAGGGGGTCGCATCGGTCGACGAGTCGGCGATCACCGGCGAGAGTGCGCCGGTCATTCGCGAGGCAGGGGGCGACCATTCGGGCGTGACGGGCGGGACACGCGTGCTGTCCGACCGGATCGTCGTCGAGGTCACCGCCGAGCCCGGCCAGAGCTTCCTCGACCGGATGATCGCCCTGGTCGAGGGCGCCATCCGCCAGAAGACGCCCAACGAGATCGCCCTTACAATCGTGCTCGCGGCCTTCTCGCTCATCTTCCTGATCGTCACGGCCGCCCTCTATCCCATGGCCCGCTACTTCGACCTGACTCTCGATATACCGACGCTGATCGCGCTTCTGGTCTGCCTGATTCCGACGACCATCGGGGCGCTCTTGGCGGCAATCGGCATTGCCGGCATGGACCGCGCGCTCATGGCCAACATCATCGCCAAGAGCGGCAAGGCCGTCGAGCTGGCGGGCGACATCGACACGTTGCTCCTGGACAAGACCGGCACGATCACGATCGGCAATCGCAAGGCGACCCAGTTTATGCCCTTGGGGGGCGCCTCGCCGCGCGAGGTCGCCTGGGTGGCGGGACTGTCATCCATGGCTGACCAGACGCCCGAGGGCAAGAGCATTCTGGAACTGGCCAGGCAGCAGGCGGCCGTCGACGGTGAGGTTCCGGCTGGATCGACATTCGTCGAGTTCACCGCCCAGACCCGCATGAGCGGTATCAATCTACCCGATGGCTCGAGACTCCGCAAAGGCGCACCGGACACGGTTGCCAGGTACGTCGTCGACCAGGGGGGGATGATTCCCGATTCCTACCAGGCGACGGTCGACGCGATCGCTTCGGGCGGAATGACGCCTCTCGCGGTCGCTGAAAACAATCGTCTCGTCGGTCTCATCCAGCTCGAGGACATTCTCAAACCAGGCATCCAGGAACGGTTCGCCCGCCTGCGCCAGATGGGCCTGCGCGTCGTCATGGTCACCGGCGACAACCCGCTCACGGCCAAGGCCATCGCCCAGCAGGCCGGCGTGGACGACTTCATCGCTCAGGCCACGCCCGAGGCAAAGCTCGCCTACATCCGCAAGGAACAAAACGAAGGCAAACTTGTCGCCATGATGGGCGATGGAACCAACGACGCGCCGGCCCTGGCCCAGGCCGATATCGGCGTGGCGATGAACTCGGGCACCCAGGCCGCCAAGGAAGCGGGCAACATGGTGGACCTCGACAGCGACCCGACGAAGCTGATCGAGGTCGTCGAGATCGGCAAGCAACTGTTGATGACTCGCGGGGCGCTCACCACGTTCTCGATCGCCAACGACCTGGCCAAGTACTTCGCCGTCATTCCGGCGATGTTCATCGTGACCCTTCCCGAGCTCAAGGTTCTTGACTTGATGGGCCTGGCTTCGAGGGGGGGCGCCTACTCGGCAATCCTGGCCGCGGTGATCTTCAACGCGATCATCATCCCGCTCTTGATTCCGATCGCACTCAAGGGCGTCAGGTACCGGCCGGTCGGCGCCGCGGCGCTCTTGCGGCGAAACTTGCTCTATTACGGAGTCGGCGGCGTGATCGCCCCATTCATCGGCATCAAGTTGATCGATCTCTTGATCGACCCGATCCTGGCTCTGGTCGGGATTGTCTGACATTCGCGGTGTCGGACAGGAATGCGCGACCTACATGCTCTCTTACACAAAAGCGCAAGGAAACTTCGATATGATTCGTGAGACAGTGAATGCCCTGGTCGCCTGCGTCGTGACTTTTGTCGTCTGCTCCGTCGTCTATCCCGCCGCCGTCTGGTCCCTCGCGCAGGTCTTCTTTCCTCATGAGGCGGAAGGAAGCTTGATCCGGGACCGGTACCGCACGGTGATCGGCTCGGAATTGATCGCTCAGCCGTTCGCTTCAAACAAGTACTTCTGTCCCCGGCCCTCGGCCGTCGACTACAAGGCCGACGCGACCGGCGGGTCGAACCTCGGTCCCAAGAATCCGGACCTCAGGAAAAAAATCGCCGAACGGGCAGAAGCCCTGAAGGCGACGGAGAAGAACCCGGCGCCCGTCGAACTGGTCACGGCGTCGGGTAGCGGAATGGATCCGGACATCAGCCTTGAAGCCGCATCCTACCAGGCCCCGCGCGTGGCCGCGGCTCGCAATATGTCTGTCGAGCAGCTCAAGAGCCTGATTGAAAGACACGTCAATCGATCCGGCGCGATCATCGGTGCTCCGGAGCGCGTCAACGTGCTCCAGCTCAACCTCGCGCTGGACGAGGAGAAACCCACGCCTTCGGCAGCGGAGCCCTCACGCTGAACTTCGGCACGAGCGATCATGAGCCGGGGATGAGCCATGCCAGTCGAGACCAATCCTCCCCGCCCCGAGCAATTCCTGAACTTGATCCGCCGTCAGGAGCGGGGGCGGCTCAAGGTGTATCTTGGTTCCTCGGCCGGAGTGGGCAAGACCTACGCGATGCTCCGCGAGGGGCATCGCCTGAAACTGCAAGATCTGGATGTCGTGATCGGTTTCGTGGAAACGCACGGCCGCGCCGAGACCGCGGAACAGATCGGCGACCTCGAGGAGATCCCTGCACGTCAGATCGAGTACAGAGGAGTGACCCTGCGCGAGATGGACCTCGAGGCGATCGTCGCTCGCCGGCCGACCGTTTGCCTGGTTGACGAGCTGGCTCACACGAACGCGCCGGGGAGCCAATTTCCCAAGCGCTACCAAGATGTCGAGGAGTTGCTTCGTGCTGGCATTCATGTGATCACGACGGTAAACGTTCAGCATCTGGAGAGCCTGTATGACGACGTGGAGCGCGCGACCGGGGTAAAGGTCAAGGAGCGGCTGCCCGATCGCATCCTTGGTGAGGCCGATCAAATCGTCAATATCGACGTCTCCGCGCAGGATCTTCTCGAGCGGCTGAAGGCCGGCAAGGTCTATCCTCCAGAGCGCGTCGCGCGGGCTCTCGACAATTTCTTCACCGTGCCGAACCTGACTCGCCTGCGCGAGATCGCACTGACGGAAATGGCCCATCTCATTGACCGGCGCAACCGCCGGGCGGAGGCCGACCAGGCCCCTGCCTCGGCGACCGACCGGGTGATGGTGGGACTATCCAGTCTGAGCCCCAACGCCCCTGCCCTCTTGCGCAAGACCTCGCGCCTGGCTGACCGGCTCAATGCGCCTTGGTATGCGGTCTACATTCAGACTCCGGCCGAGGACATCAGCCGGACCGATGCGGCCACGCACCGGATTCTCTACAAGAACCTGGAACTGGCCAAGCAACTGGGTGGAACGCCGATGCAATTCCGGGGCCCCGACGTCGTCAGCACGATCCTGGCGTTTGCCAGGGAGTACGGCATCAAGGTCATCGTCGTGGGCAAGAGCAACCGCTCGTGGATTGAGCGAATGTTCAGTGGTTCCATCGTGGACAGACTGGCACGCATGTCCACAGGAATCGACATCATGGTGGTCGATCTCGGATCATCGTAATGGCCGGCGTCCCGTCTCCGGCGATCATGAGGCAAGCCTGGAAGGTGGGGCTTGATTTGAACCGGGTCGACACGTGACCTAGGCTTGCGATGGACGAGCGTCGCGCGCGTTCTTCGCGCGCGGCGACAGTCTGCCGCTCGCAGCCGAGGTCTCACCATGATGCGCAGGTTTCCGAAAGAGCAGGCCAGGAACGACCTCCGACAATCGCTTACAGGGTCGCGCCAGGCCCGTTCCCAACAGGGCCGACAGCTTCGACATGCCAGGCCCTTGCTCGATCTCCTGGAAGATCGCTGTCTGCTCAGCTTCGGGTCTCCCTTGCTTTTCGACACGGGGGCCGGGCCCGGGGTCGGCAACGCGGCGGTCGCGATCGGCGACGTGAACGGAGATGGCGTTCCGGACCTCGTCACGGCAACGTCCTCAGGCGGCATCACAATTTCAGATGGCAACGGCGACGGAACGTTCACCCAAGCCGGCTGCATCCCTCCGTTTGCGGCATCGCTCTCGTCTGTGACGCTCGCCGACCTGGATGGTCAGCATGGGCTCGACATCATCGCGACTGATCCCACGGGCAATCAGGTCTGGGTGCTCCTGAATCAGGGAAATGGCAAATTCGGAACTCCGACGCCTTACAGCACCGGAGCCGGCTCCAACCCGGCGGACGTCGCGGTGGCCGACCTGGGCAATGGCCATCTTGACATCGTCACGGCGAACTCCGGGGACAATACCGTCAGCATACTTCTGGGCGATGGCACCGGCGCTTTCCAGCAGCACGAGGATTACGATGTCGATACGGACCCCGTTGCTGTGGCAATCGGCAGCTTTGTCCAGAATCGGGGGCCGCTCGATTTGTTCACTGCCAACGAGGGCGGCAACTCCGTCAGCGTGCTGCGCGGCAATGGCGACGGCACGTTCAAACCCGCGTTGGATATTCCAATCACCGTCACGATCAACAACGTGATCAGTCGGAACTCGAGGCCTGTGGATGTAGCCGTTGGCGATTTCAACGGCGATGGCAACCTCGATCTGGTCACGGCCAACTCCGGAACGGCCAGCGTCTCTGTCTTGCTTGGCAATGGCGATGGGAGCTTCGGCGTTCAGCAGAACATCGTTGTCGACACCAACACGCAAAGAGATGATACACCGACGGCGGTGAGCGCCGCCGATCTCGATGGCGACGGACACTGTGACATCGCGTTCACGGAACCCAAGCGCGGGTCGATCGGCTTTCTTGCCGGCAACGGTGACGGGACTTTCGCGACCCAGGCTGATTATATCGCGAACGGAACGCCAACCAAGCTGGCAACGGGAAACCTCAACGGAGACCAGACGTCCCTTGGTCTGGATCGGCTCGACCTGGTGACGGTCGACTCGACCGATCCCCGCGCCGCGGTTCTGCTTGGCCAGAAATGGTTCATTCCGACCACGCTCGGCATCACCGCATCGACGATCACCTGGGGCGGTACTATCATCGTCAAGCCCAGCGCCGTCGGAGGGCATACTCCACTTGGTTTCGGTTTGTCCGGCGCATTTCAACTCCTGCTGGACGGCCAGCCTTATAGTTCGGCCCAACCCGTGGGAAGCACATTCTCTTACACGCGGATCCCGGTCGGCACGTGGACGCTCTCGGCCCGATACCTCGGTGATGTAGACTTCCAGCCAAGCACGACCGGGTCCGTCACCCTCACGGTCGTCCCGGCGTTGCTGACCGTCACGGCCCTGAACCAGAGCCGGACGTATGGGGCGGCCGAGCCGAACTGGACGTACAGCATCACCGGATTCGTCAACGGCGACTTCCTCGATCAATCGAAGCTGTCCGGGGCGCCCGTATTCACAGACACTGATTCGGGCACATCGAGCGCAGTGGGCAATTACACGATCGGAATTGCTCCGGGAACCTTGGCCTACAGCGACCCCAACTACGTAATCGTCCCGGTGGATTTCGTCTCCGGCAAGCTCACCGTCCAGCCGGCGGCATTGACGGTGACGGCGAAGAACGCGAGTCACACGTACGGACAGGCGACGACATTCACAGGTCTCGAATTCTCGACCAGCGGATTGGTGAACGGCGACAGCGTGACCAGCGTGAGCTTGACCAGTACGGGTTCGGCGGCCGGGGCGTCGGTTGCGGGTTCGCCGTACGCGATCGTGCCCACCGCGGCGGTGGGCTCGGGGCTGAGTAATTACACGATCGTGTATGCCAACGGCCAACTCACGGTCAATCCCGCCGCCTTGGCGATCACGGCCAACGCGGGACAAAGCAAGACATACGGGACCTCTGACCCGGCTTTGACATATAGCCAGTAGTTTCCCCGAAAAGCTGAAGGATAACTGAGCGGACGTACCGTCTT
>JBMFUH010000301.1:0-7521 GCA_049966735.1 Isosphaeraceae bacterium | reverse complement strand
AAATGTGGCTCGCGCCTTCCTGCCAGCAGTCCCTAACGATCGCTGCGATCACCGACAACCGGAAACGAGGCCTGACCCCGCGAAGCCCATTCTCACGCCACGCGGCCGGCGGATGTGGGCCTCTCGCCAAGGCGCAAAGCTCGCCAAGAGAGCCCGGCGTCTTTCTGCATGACCGAGGTAATCATTGAACAGAGAGGAAAAATGTGGCTCGCGCCTTCCTGCCAGCAGTCCCTAACGATCGCTGCGATCACCAAAAACCGGAAACGATGCCTGACCCCGCGAAGCCACCCCAACCATGCCCGCAAGAAACTTTTAAAAATCTTCAGAAAAAAATGGTAAGCGCTCGCCAGTTGGTGCGCGGCCACTGGCCAGCCGAGGCAGTCCCGCCCCGTCAGGAAGGCTATCACGCCCCGTCCCGGCGCACCAACTGGCGAGCGCTTACAAAAAATGTATAGCCCCTTGCGTTTTGCGGAGGCGCTGGAGAAACCAGGAAGCCGGGGCGGTCGGTGACACTTTACGCAATTCCTTTTTTCGTAACTACTTACGGTTAAAATCGATTTCCAAGAGACGGTCGGTTATACTTGAAAGCTCGGAATTCCCCGTTAAACTATTACGCTATCGATACTTGCGTACAGTATCACCTTTCCCTCCCCACCGCAACGCTGAGGCCTTCGCCTAAAGGCGAGGGTTTTAACCCTCCCAGCAGGTGACAATAAACAAATCATCATGTGCTGACGTTGGAATATTACTCATGTCTACCGAGAAGCCAGCTCGCTTGGACTATGAAGCGCTGGTGGTGGCCTACGCCATGAGCCGGTTGGATCAGCGATACCTGCGGTATCGCGGTGCGAGAACCTGGAAACAGGCTTTTGAGGACGCGTCGACAATCCTCTGCATACGCCCATCGAGCCTCAAGAACCTCCGTGATGAGTTCGATCCGATCCACGGCAATCAGCGAAAAGGATGGCATAAGCGGCCTCTGAGGCCCAGCCGGCTTCAAGTTTTGACGCAACTTTGCGATCTCAGCGACGACGGACTGCTGGCGCTTGTCGCTCAGATTCTCCATAGAGACGCTGATGCCGTGTCCGAAGCGGTCGACGCTCTGGTCTCGGCCCATCCCATAGCTTACAACGTCGCGGAACGCCTCAGAACTGGCCGCCTTGCCGAGAGGTACTTTCTGGAGAATTGCGAAAAAATTGTGCAAATCCATAGATCTGATATAATTGATCTGCGTGATTCGGCGTGCGGTTACGACTTTGGAATTCAGAGTCGACCCGAGGTCGCCATCGAAACGAAGGGGTTGTCGACCTCAAAGGGCGGTATCGTCTTTACAGACCGAGAGTGGTCCGAGGCCAGGTTGAGAAAAGCGGATTTCTGGCTTGTCGTCGTGGGAAACCTCAACAGCGTTCCTGTCTTCCGTCTTTTTCACGATCCCTTCCGCATCTTGAAGGTGAAATGCCGGCACTCAACAGTGATATCAGCGAACTGGCATAGTTTCATTAGTTTGCCGCCCTCGGCGGGTTAGGCCCGAGACGGAGATCGCGACCGTCACATCGCCGCCCTACTATCGGCACCGCGATTACCATGTCGCCGGCCAGATAGGCCAGGAACGGAGCTTGACAGAGTACCTGAGCCGTATCGGCCAAGTGCTCCAAGAACTGCTGCGCGTCACCGATGATGTGGGAAGCTGCTTCCTCGTGGTGGGCGACACCTATGCTCAGGGTAGATTGCTGCTCGTGCCGCATCGCATTGGAATAATCGCGAGTGACATCGGCTGGACGGTGCGCAATGACATCATCTGGAGAAAAGCGTCGCCGACCCCGGAGAACCCTGGCAACCGGTGGCGCTTAAGCCATGAGCACGTACTGTTTCTGACTAAGCGGCCGAGGGGATACCGATTCACCTCTGACGTGTTGCGGGTTCCGTACGCCGAAGAGACGTTGCGACGGTGGGGCGCCGGACAAGCATACGGCGGACGCAAAAGCAAAAACCGACGGAACGCAAGGGACTCGCGTATGCGGGACGGCCGGGTGTTCGCGCTGAATCCCAAGGGTTGCATTCCAACGGACGTTTGGTCCTTCGGCGCGGCGAATACGAGTGCCGCACATTATGCGGCATTCCCTTCACATATTGTCACGTCTTTAATTGATGCGTGCTCTAGCGAAGATGATCTGGTGTTAGACCCCTTTGCGGGCTCCGGTACGACGTGCGTCGTAGCCGCGAAGTTGGGACGGCGTTGCCTGGGTATCGAATTAAACCCGGAGTATGTCGAGATGGCGCGTGCCGCCCTTACCGAAATCTTCAGCGGAGCTGCGTGAACGGAGCGAACGGCGGGGCCCCGATGGGAATCGGCAAAGCGGCCATTGCTCTTCACTGTCGCAAGATGGCCAAGCCAGGGGATTTTTAGCCTCTCGCGTTTGGCACGTGATTTCCGCCGAGACAAGAGACGCTTTCCCAGACAGTCCATGGCCAACTCGTTCCACGGCGGCCGATGAGAATGTCTCGTTTTGGCCCCGGCGAAGTATAGGTTGCCGTTGACGTCAGCCCACGGCGCGCCGGTGCCAGACGCCGACCGCGTCCCCGGCCTTCTCAAGGAACGTAGATCCGCCCCGCGCCGCGGACCTCGTCGATCCGCATCAGGTAATCGAGCAATCGCTCGGCGACCTTCTCGGCATCGTGGCGATAGGCTGTGCGGGAACCGTGAATGCTTGAAACAGCAGGGAACGAAGGTAACGAAGAAGACAATCGATGAATTCTTACCTTCGTGATCTTCGTTTCGCTGACGGAAAAAGGCCGTGCCGGCGCCGGGCTCTTTTCGTTCCCTTTGTTTCCTTCTGGTGGTTATTTTCCTCCCGGCCCAACATCTCCTTATAGGAGTCGGTCCTGTCTGGCGCTCTTCATCCAGGCGTTAGGCGCTCGAGTCACTAGCCACTAGAGCGTTTTTCGGGTCGATCGCTCACCGTAGGGTCCGCTGTGCGGACCGACGGCCAGAGCAATTGGTCCGCACAGCGGACCCTACGATATTCAATGAGTGCGCAAGCCGATTGCAAACCGCCCTAGCGAGCCGAAGGCGAGCGCGGCCGCCAGGCCAGGCCCAGGAAGAGCACGCCCGCGGCGTGCAGCCAGAGCCCGGTTGTCAGACCGCGGGGGTGAATCTCCAGGACCAGCCGACCCTGGCCGTCGGCTCTCGCGACGAACGGGACCATCAGCTCGGCGCAGCGGAGGCCGGGAAATGCCGGGCGGCCATTGGCCCACCACCAGGAACTCGGATTCTGGTTGATGTGCACTTCCTGACCGGGCTCAACCTGAAAGACCAGCCGGTTCGGGCTCCAGAAGACCGGCTGAACCGGTCCGCTGTCGGTCCAGGCCTCGCCCCGATAATCGGCATCCTCGCGAGCGCGGCGCAGCGTGGGCGCGTTGCGGTAATAGCTGAGCATCGGCTCGTAACCCCGGATCACGCCGTAGCCTCTCAAGCTGCACGGGTATCCCAGGCCATCCTTTACATTGACGATCGTCGTAACCGGCGGACCCGGAAACATCTCCTCGGTGGGCCGAACGCTGAAGGCGCGGGGAAACTGCTGGTATCCCATGAACACAAGGTCCGAGGCGATGATCACGACCAAGAATGCAGCGAACTCGCGAACAACGCGGCGCGACGATGCACGCCAGAGCGCGATCACGCTGCCGGCCGCCAGCCCCATCCCCAAGAGCCCAAGCAGCCGCCAGCGCGTCACCACGTGCGCCGAGCCGATGATCGGCCAGGAGGCCAGCCAGGCACTTGGTTGATACCAGCGTAACGACCCCAGAGCCAGCCAGAAGCAAACCAGGGTCAGCGTGTGCCACCAGCGCCAGCCCTTTGCCAAGCTTAGCAGGGCCAGCAGCAGGACAAGCGGCCCGACGTAGCATGTCAGGTCGCCGAACATCGTGCCATGAGCCGAGTCGAAGAGTTTGGTCCAGTTCGGTCCGGGCCGATAGAGCAGGTAGTGCAGCATCGCCCACGGCCCCTCGTCCCAGAACGTGACGCGCTCGCGCTTGTCGTCGTTGAGAACAAGCAGAATCGTCATCAACCTCCAGCCGCAGATCAGCAGGAAAGCGCCCAGCGCGGCCAGTGTATTCCGGAGCAGCTCGAGGCGACGCTCGGCCGGCTGAAGACGGAATGCGCGTAACCAGAAGAGCGCCGTCAATGGGACCGCATAGACACTCAGGTACTGAATGCCGTTCATCACGACGAACGCCATCCAGAAACCGAGCCAGAGTCCGTCGCTGAACCGCCGACCGATCCGGCAGGCGAACAGGGCCAGCCAGGGAACGCAGCAATAGCTCATCGCCAGCACATAACCCAGCGAGGTGGCGATGATGACGCCTCCGTTCAAGCCGTAAACCAACGCGGTCGCGGCTGCTCCCCAGGGCTCGCGCAGCCAGGCGAGCGCCAACCGGTAAGTCCCTTCGACGGCGATCAGCAGACAGAGGATCGCGGCCAGGCGCAAACCGATTCCCGTCCCCAACGCCAGGAGCAGCGGAGTGGCCAGCGAGACGGCGCCAATCTGCGGCTCGGCCGCCAGCGGAAACCCCCCCCGCGACCACGGATTCCACCAGGGGAACTGTCCCCAGACCAGGATCGTCCTGCGCAGGGCCTCGAACTTGTCCAGAACGAAATCCCAGTCGGCGAAGCCCAGGCCGTGGGGATGCCGCATGATCGGGATCGCCAGGGACAGAACCGCAAGCCGCAGCGCCCAGGGAAGCCAGCGGCCGGCGAACCCCCGTGAGAGAGTCTCTTCCGGAGCCGAGCACATCGCCACGGATCTCTTCGTCTCTCGCATCTCACTTGTAGGGTCCGCTGTGCGGACCGTGGGCAATGGCTGGGGATCGGCCGGCACAGCGGACCCTACATGTAGCCCTGGTCCTGTGCTCAGCACGACCGGCCAGGAATCCGTGGGCTTCACCCGCCAGAGCCTCAGTAGGCCGACAGCCAAGAGCCCGATCAGCGCCGAGTGGCCCAGCGCATTGCGGATACTTCTGGGGATCGCGAAGAAAAGGGCGTTGGCTTCATCGAGGGCCAGGGGAGCGAGGAAGACCGCCATCGCCACGACGAAGAGCGTGACGAGCGACCGGCGGGATTTGAGGTCAAACCAGGGCCAGAGGGGGCGGGTGAGGGCCACAATCTTCTTGGCGCGTTTTCGATTCAACATGGCGGCTCAACGAGTGCAATCGATGGAAAGACCGGTCCGTCCCGCTGGTTTTGAGTGATCCCAGACGTTACTCTACGATGGAGCTTGCCGGAAGTGCTTTCGTCCAGTCTCCCTGACTTCATGAAGATGAACATCAACAATCCATGAAGGTCACCCGCATCGACACCCACGTCTTGCTGGTTCCGGGTTATGACGCAAGGGCGTGCTCGTCGGCGCAGGACGACCTGGTGGTCGAGGTGCACACCGACGCGGGCCTTGTCGGGATCGGCGAGACGGACACCAATCCCTGGATCGCCCGCGAGTGTATCCGCGCTCGAGGCACCCACTGCATGGGCCTGGGCCTCGAGGAGATGCTCATCGGGGCTGATCCGATGGGCCCGGAGGCCGTCTGGGAGACACTCTATCGCGGGTCCAAGATGACCGGCCGCCGGGGGGCATTGATCTGTGCGCTCGGGGCCATCGACATGGCGCTCTGGGACATCAAGGGGCAGGCCCTCGGAGTTCCGGTCGCACGGTTGCTGGGGACAGGTGAACCGCGAGTCGTCACGCCGTATGCCTCGCTCTTGCCCACCGGGCGGACGCTCGGCGCCTATCGCGCGTCGCTCATGGACAAGACGCGCAGGGCCCGGGCACTGGGCTTTCGGGCGGCGAAGCTCGAGGTTTGCATCAATGGCCCCTACAGCCACAACGGGTTGCGGGAGAGCGACGACGCGGTCGTGGAAATCGTCGCGGAATGCCGGCGAGCCGTCGGTCCGGACATGGTCTTGATGCTCGACGTGGCCTACGCCTGGCCCAACGCCCGGCACGCGCTGGCGGTGCTCCAGCGACTGGAACCGTACAACCTGGAATTCGTCGAGACGCCGATCGACATCGACGATCTTGAAGGCCACGCGTTGCTCCACGCCCATTCGCCGATTCCGATCGCCGCGGGCGAGTGGCAGAACACGCGCTTCGAGTTTCTGGACCTGGCCGAGCGCGGACTCGTCGATGTCCTCCAGCCCGACGTCGGCCGCGTGGGTGGCTTCACCGAGGCCCGCCGGGTTTGCACGATCGCGGCAGAGCGCGGGCGGCGTGTCGTCCCGCATTGCTGGAAGAGCGGCATCGGCATCGCCGCCAGTGCCCAGCTTGCCGCCTCGACCGCCTGCTGCCCGTACATCGAGTTCCTGCCGGTCGAGCTGGCCGAGTCTCCGCTCCGGCGCGAGCTGCTCACCCGCGAGCTGGCCAACATGAACGGGACGATCACGATTCCCGAGACGCCCGGGCTGGGCATCGTGCTCAATCACGAGGCAATCGACAAATACCGGGTGAACGGTCATGGTGATTGAATCCGAGACGATCGCGCGGAACGACGAGCAGGCAGGGCAGGGGGGAGCGCGGGCTCGTTGGCGGGTCGTTCTGCTGCTGATGGCCATCGTCTTCATCAGCCATTGCAACCGGGTCAGCATCGCCACCGCGGGCGACACGCGGATCATGAAGCAGTACGGCATCTCGCCGACGAGGATGGGCTTCGTCTACTCGTCATTCCTTTTTATGTACACTGCGTTCATGATTCCCGGAGGCATCTTCATCGATCGCGTCGGTCCACGTGCGGCCCTCTTGACCGTCGGGTTCGGCTCGGCGGCGTTCCTCGGGCTCACGGGGGCGGTTGGGCTTTGCCTTGAAGGACCAGGGTCGGTCTTCCTGGGTCTGCTGGTCGTGCGCGGCTTGATGGGCGTGGTCTCCGCGCCGTTGCACCCGTCCTGCGCGCGAGCCGTGGGCAACTGGATTCCGCCGAGTTCGCGGTCGCGGATCAACGGGCTGGTCAACGGCTCGGCCCTCCTGGGGATTGCCGCCACACCCCCCTGGTTTGGAGCGTTGATCCACCGTCTCAACTGGCCTTTCGCGTTCCTGGTGCTAGCGGGTCTCACGGTTGTCGTGGCTTCCACATGGATGGCTTGCGCGTCGGACGGACCGGAAGCGAGGAAGCTCGTCACGGAAGATCATCCGCCCGAGCCTGTCTCGAACGATACCGGCGCCTGGCATCAACTGCTGCGCTCGCGGAGTCTTGTGTTGCTGACGCTGGCCTACGCGGCCGTCAGCTACTTTCAATACTTATTTTTTTACTGGATGAGCTATTACTTCGAAACTGTGCTCACGCTTCCCACCGGGCAAAGCCACAACTACGCGGCGATTCCGCCCTTGGCGATGGCGCTTGGCATGCCTCTGGGCGGCTGGCTGTCGGATCGGCTGGAGCACGCCCGCGGCAGCCCGGCAAGCCGTCGAATCGTGCCCATGGCGGGCCTGGCCGCCGGAGCGCTTTTCTTGCTCTGCGGCGTGCTGGCGCGGACGCCGG
>JBMFUH010000300.1:1640-7545 GCA_049966735.1 Isosphaeraceae bacterium | reverse complement strand
GCGGTTTGTCCACGAAGCCGGGCCGGTGCTCTGCCATGGCACGGGCAATGGCCTCGTCGAAGCGGAAGGGGGGCTGGTAGCCCAGGACCCTGCGTGCCTTCTCGATGGAGTAGTCGAGATTCAGCCCCAGAAATTTGTATCGGGCCTTGTTGATGATCGGCGGGTTCTTGGCCCCGCGCAGCTTGGCGACCCCTTCCACGACGGTGGCGAGAAGTTTCGCCAGTCCCATAGGGATGTGCCGCGTCGGTTGTCGAAGTCCCGCCAGTTCCGCGACCCGCCCCACGAACCGGAGCTTGCTCACGGGCTCCCCGTCGGTCAGGTTGAAGACCTGGCCGAGTGCCGCTGGACTTTCGGCGGCAAGAAAGATGCCGTGAACGAGATTCTTCACGTAGATGCAATTGAGGGCCTGCTCGCCCGTTCCAAAGTAAGCGAACGTCCCTCGGCGGAGGTTGGTCAGCAGCTTGGGCAGAACCGTTCGGTCGCGTTCTCCGTAAATGAACCCGGGGCGGACGATCGCGACCGGGAGACCGCGCTGCTGGTGGTATTCCAACACCAACGCTTCAGCCTCGGTCTTGGATCGGGTGTAGGCGTCGAGGGAATTGGCGGCGGGGGGAACGGTCTCGTCGGTACCGTGGTGGTCCCGGCCCTCGTACACGCCCAGCGAGCTGACGTGGACGAACCGGTCGATCCCGGCGGCGCGGGCTGCATCCAGGAGAAGCTGGAGGGCCTCGACGTTGAGCTTGCGGAATTCGTCGAGGGTGCCCCAGTCGCCGACCTTGGCGGCGCAGTTGAAAACCCAATCGGCCCCGTCGACTCCGCGGCGGAGCGACTCGGCATCGGCCAGGTCTCCGGGAATCTTCTCGACATCCCACTGATCGAGCCAGCGGGTGTCGCTCGAGGCGCGGACCAGTGCGCGGACGCGGTGCCCCCGCCGCAGGGCTTCCTCGACGGCGTGCCCACCGACCAAACCTGTCGCGCCCGTGATGAAAATAATCCTGGATTGGCCAGCTTCCATTGAACATCGATCCTCAAACAGCAGATCACCCGGGCTTGTACGGGTGATTCCTCAGTCCTCGACCCATACTCGCACGGACTGAGTATGGAGGCGTCGGCATCGAGCGGCATTTTAGGAGATCCTACCCGATCGGTCGATCGTCGGGGAGTGGAAGTCGCTGGGCGGGTTGCCGTTCTCGAAGTTGGCGATGAAATGAAAAATGGGGGGTGGTTTTCCAGCCATCGCCCAGTGTAGGCTGGAATTTGTCAGGTTTCGGGAACCTGCGAGGGCGGACCATTTCCCCCTCGCGGGCAAGGGTGTTCGGATTGACGGAACCTGGGAGACGCTCTACGATTCCTCATCCCTGTCCCTGGCCCGCGCGAGGCTTTGCTTTGGGAATAGAAGGGTTGGGTCGACATGGCCAGCATCCTCAAGAACGATGAAATCGAGTCCTTCCGCCGGATACTTGACCGGCTCCGCTCCAGGCTGCGTGGTGATCTTGACCAGATGACCGACGAGGCGCTGAGACGGAACCTGGTCAACGGCTCGGGTAACCTTTCCAATGTGCCGCTTCATATGGCGGATGTGGGCACGGAAAATTATGATCAAGAGTTTACTCTCGGGCTGATCGAGAACGAACAGGGGACCCTCGAACTGGTCAACGAGGCGCTGGCCCGGATGGAAAAAGGGAAGTTCGGATTATGCGTTCAGTGTGGCGAGCCGATCTCGAAGCCCCGGCTACAGGCAATCCCCTACACGAAGCATTGCATCCAGTGCGCCCGGGTGGTGGAGAACGGCGGATGACGAGACACGTCGGCCTCAGCCGCTGGCTGCTCTTCTGGGCGATCGCGCTGGGTGGGGCTTCGTTCGACTTGGCCGCCAAGTCGCGGATTTTTCAGATCATCGGCGAACCTCCCGCCGCGTCCGTATCTCTCGTCCCGGGTATACTGGAACTCCAGACCAGCCACAACCCCGGCGCGCTCTGGGGGTTTGGCCGTTCGCTTCCCTATAGCAGCCAGTTTTTCGCGGGATTGTCGATCCTCGCCGGAGTGGCGATCTGTTACTGGCTCTTCGTCCGAGGCGCCGCGGCCAGCCTGGCCCTGACCGTCGCACTTGGTTTGATCATGGCCGGGGCCTTGGGAAATTGCTACGATCGCCTGATCTTCGGTCACGTCCGCGACTTCGTCCACTTCCACGTTGACTCCATCGGCTTCGATTGCGCGATCTTCAATTTCGCCGACAACATGCTTGTCGGCGGCGCCATCATCCTCGTTCTGTTTGCTCTTCGGCCCGAGACGCCCGATGCGCTCACATGAGCCGCGTCCGCAAAGCATGTGGTTTGGTCGATGAATCACGGTCGGGGAATCGTCTACCTGGTGGGCGCGGGGCCGGGAGATCCGGGGCTCCTGACCGTGCGCGGGGCGGAGATACTGGGCCGGGCGGACGTCGTGATTTACGACAATCTGGCCAGCCCCCGGCTGCTTGACCGGGCACCTCCCGAGGCCCTCCGAATCCGCGCGGGGAAGTCCAGCGGGCGTTGCACGCTTAACCAGGATCAGATCAACCAGCTTTTGCTTGAGCACGCAAGGGCGGGCAAGACGGTCGTCCGGCTCAAGGGGGGAGATCCGCTGATCTTCGGCCGCGGCGCGGAGGAGGCCGAATACCTTGCCAGCCATCAGGTTCCGTTTCAGATCGTGCCGGGCGTCACAGCGGGGGTTGGTGTAACGGCGTACGCGGGCATCCCGGCCACGCATCGCGAGCTGTCGTCGGCCGTGGCCTTCGTGACCGGGCACGGCGACCCGGAGACAGACGCTGAGCCGTCCTCGTCGACCTCGACTGCCGCGACCGGGCCGCGCATCGACTGGGAAGCGCTCGCCCGGTTTCCCGGGACACTGGTGATCTACATGGGCGTGACGCATGTGGCCGCCATCTGTCGAACGCTTATCCAGAAGGGTAAGTCTGAAGAGACGCCGGCCGCGGTGATCGAGTCGGGAACCCGGCCCAGCCAGCACGTGGTTGAGGGGACGCTGGAGACGATCGCGGAGCAGGCGCAAGCGCAGGGCATTGCCCCTCCTGCACTTCTGGTCGTGGGTCAGGTCGTGCGGCGAAGGCGGGGGATCTCCTGGTTCGAGTCGCTCCCTCTTTTTGGGCAGCGGATCGTGGTGACTCGCCCCGCGGCGGAGGCCGGGCGGGCCGCCGCGATGCTCGAGGCTCTGGGCGCGGAGGTCCTGCTTGCTCCCACCGTTGAGATTCGCCCCATCGCCGATCCCGGACCGCTCGACGCGGCGATTAGCCGACTGGGCGAGTACGACTGGATCGTCTTCACGTCCGGCAACGGCGTCCGGTTCTTCCTGGAGCGGGTTCTCCACCACGGACTGGACCTGAGGGCCCTCGGGCAGTTGAAGCTGGCGGCAATCGGACCTGGAACAGCTCAAGTGCTGGCGGCGCATCATCTTCGGGCAGACCTCCTGCCCGACTCGTTTCGTTCCGAAGCACTCGTCGAGGCGCTCACTCGCCAGGCCGCGGGCCGGAAGATCCTCCTCGCCCGCGCCGATCGGGGCCGTGCGCTCTTGAAGGACGATCTCGCGAAGGTGGCCGAAGTCGACCAGGTGGCCGTTTACCAGAACGCCGACGCCGATTCCCTGCCCCCGGACCTGCTGGAGCGGATCGAGTCGGGAACGTTGGACTGGATCACACTCACGAGTTCCGCGATTGCCGCCCGGCTGCACTCCCTCTTGCCGGCAGCGGCGCGAGAGAAGGTGGGCCACGGTCAGCAGATCCGTCTGGCCAGCCTGAGCCCCGTCACTTCTGAGACCGTGACGCGCCTGGGCTGGACAGTGAGTGTCGAGGCCTCTGTGTACACCTGGGACGGGCTCGTCCAGGCGATCGTCAAGCGGGTGCAAGACGATCGGGCAGGAAGGTAACGTGTTACCTTAACTCAAGAATCGTTTCGACGCCCTGCCAGAGCAGGAAGCCGCCGCCCAGGATGAACAGGACGTCCATCGCGATGTAGCGACCGAATATCCCGGCTACCAGATCGAGCAGGAAGATCAAAATGATCAGACCGGCGACTCCGATCGCGCCATACGTGATGACCTTCTCGGTCTCCATGGGCATGACTCTCCGCTGAGTGTGAGGCAAATCTCGATGACACCAATTTACCACAATTTTCGGATCGGGCGAGGCCATCCGCGCGGGAGAGACAAGGCCCGTGGTTGCTCTGGGGGAAGTTTAGTGATTGGTTGAGAGGGTGGCCAGCCTCTTCTCTGCCTCCAAATGGAGCTTTCATCATTTCCGGCATACGGAGAAAACTCAGACGAGTCGCGCTCGGTGGGTTTGTTTCGCCCAAATCGTGCTCGGTCGCGACCATCGGCTTGCCGACACATGCAATGGTTGCATGACCTGCTGCCAGCCGGGCTGAACGCTGCCAGAGAAGGGGAAATTGGGTTCGTTCTGCCGGCGGGATTAGCCCGAAAACTGAGTTTAAGTCGTTACTCGACGAGTACATACAGTCAGAGAAAAATTGGCTTCGTTCTGTCGCTTTTTGGGGTATCCGGGCTCCCTTGACGATCGGATCTCGACTCCCGTCCGCGCCGGTTTGACCCGGTAATCGACAAAACCGGTGCAACCCGTCAGGTCCGCGGAACCGACCGCGCCGCAGCTCGCGCGGTCGGTTCGCGAGCCAGTATTCCTTCAATCGAAATGCCAAGGAGCACGACGCGCCAACGTCTACCATCAGTTTACGACAAGGCGGCTCGCGTTGGAGAAAGTTGTCCGCGCCCTCCTACCTGCCTTGGGATCGCGGAAGAGTCGCGGAAGAGTGGATGGCCCCCTCCGACGCTCGCTTGGGTTGCAGCCCCGGGTGATCGAGCGCGCGGAGTCGTGATGGCGGCGACGCATCTTATCCGTGTTCAATCCGTGGCCCTTCACCGTCTTTTGGTTGCGGCTCGGCCGCGCTGTGTCCCGGTTGTCGAAAAGGGTGCCGTGGAGTTCCTCATCGAGACGACGCGGAGGCTCCTGGACAAGTCACGCGTTGCACGGCAAATTGCGTGACGGTCACCGTGGTGGATGGGATGGCAGGTACGGCGAGATCGACGGCTCACCCCTCCATCCTTCCGGGCCTCCTCTGGTTTCCATGTTGTGGCAAGGACGAGAGACCTCGCCACAACATAAATGCGGCGGGCAAGGTTCCGGGCCTTGCCGGCCGCCGGGGACGGATGGATTGGAGGGATTTTCCGCTCAGCTTGGTCGGATGGGGATGTTCCGCGGCTTGGCGGACCCTCGCTTGGGCAGGCGGATGGTGAGCACGCCGTTCTTGGCATCGGCCTGGACGGCGTCAAAGTCGACGTCGCTGGAGACCATGACCTGCCGGAGAAATGATCCGAATCTCCGTTCCCGCGCCTGGAGGTTGGGTTCCAGGTCCTCCGCGGGCTGCTTGACGCCTCGAAGAACCAGGAGATTGCCGGTGATCGAGAGTTCGACCTGGGCGGGATCGACGCCGGGGATCTCGGCGACCACGAGCGTTTCCTCGGGGGTCTCGTAAACGTCGACGTGCGGGCTCCAGCTTGTCGGCTCAAGGTCGGTGGGAGCGGTCTGCGCTCCCGGCCGGTTCTCGGGCCGGAAGTACTCGTCGAGGAAGCGAAGCAACTCGTTCTGCAAGAAGCCGGGAAGGGGATTTTCGCGTTGCCAGTAATTCGAACGGGCCATGGATGGGCTCCCGTATCGGGTTAAGTGCCTGTCAGTTCCTTTGTCTCTTCGTGTCTTGACGGCGGGCCGGAGCGTGCGTCTGGCCCGCGATGGGCTCGAGTTCGCTTCAAGAGCGAATCTCGATTCGCCGCGTGCGGGCGCGGTCGGCCTTGGGAAGCGTGAGGCGAAGCACGCCGTTGCGCAGTTCCGCCGCGATCCGCTCGC
>JBMFUH010000300.1:0-1630 GCA_049966735.1 Isosphaeraceae bacterium | reverse complement strand
ATGAACGAGCGGTAGTAGTCGCCGACAGGATACTCCTCATGGATCAGCCGTGCACCCTCCGGCGCGGGCGACTGGATCCGGGCGTGCAGGCTCAGGACGTTATCCTCGAGCTGAATGAACAGGTTCTCCTCCGTCGCGCCGGGCAAGTCCGCTTCCAGAGTCAGACCGTCCGGTCCTTCGTGAATATCGATGGGAGGAGTGAATGCGGGACGTTCCTCGGCGGTCGCCTCGGGCGCCGCGACGGGCGCGGCCGGCTGAGGCGTTTGCGTTTGATTGCCGACGGAAACTCTGATCGACGGATGAGAGACGTTCATGGAAATGAGCTCCTTGATTTCTATGGCAGTTTTCAGGTTGACGGCTCACCGCGATTGGTCCGCGCAGCGGACCCTACGAGACGGAAGGCTTGCCCCGTCAGTTGCCGGAGGTCACATTGATGTGGCGGGGCTTGGCACTCTCGGCCTTGGGGAGATGGACGGTCAAGATCCCACTGTGGAACGACGCCGATACCTGGGCGCTGTCGACGCGGTCGGGCAGGGTGATCGTCCGCGACCAGCGGCCGACGGGACGCTCCTGGCGGCGATAACTGTCGTCCTTCACCCCCTCGGGACGCTTCCGCTCCCCTCGCATCGTTAATGTTTCGCCGGTGATGGTCAGTTCCACATCCTCCGGAGCCCCACCCGGCAACTGTGCCGAAAGGACGTAATTGTCTCCCGCGTCGTAGACGTTGATCGGGGGATACTGCCGGACGTGCCGCGGCAACTGGAACGGATCGAGCCCCTCGAACAGCCGGCCCATCTCACGCTGCAATTCCCGGAACGGATCCCACCGCACTTGCCACTGTTTGCCATTCATTGCAACCACCCTCCAGAACCAGTGATCGAAGACCCGATCTGGTAACAGCAGAGTTCGTGCCAGTTTGGCGGGATTCTGGTCACGGAACTCAGTATGCTCGCCTTAAGTTGCTTCAAGATAACGACCTGAAACTTGCGCTCCAGAGAGAGCCCGAGCCTGGCCGCCACCAGCCCGACAAGGCCAGCTGTGCCATTTTGACAGTTGGCGGCGGAGGGGCAGATCGCGCTGCCATATTGGCAGAACGACCTCAGCCGAGCTTCACCAGGTCACGATCAGATTACGCAAGACGGCAGTCTCATCCGGGGCTGGCTCGATGGTAAGCCACCTGGAGAGAGGTTCGTGATCGGGTTTCAAGAGAGCTGAGTTGCCGTCGATTTCCAGCCGCGTTCGGACCGGGGTATGACGGATCTGAATCTGATGCCAGGCGACGGAGGAAGAAGCGATGCTGGGAGGTTGGTCGGAAGCAGGGCCGGACTCGGCGCCCGCATCCAGCACAAGGCCGGCGATCCGGATCCGCCGGAGCGCCGGGAGGGAGGCCTGGATCTCCACGTTGAGTTCCCAGCGCTCAGGCAGCGTCAGGGGAAGAACATAGGGCGTGCCGCGCCCGGTCCGGCTCACGATCTCTGAAGCGGCAACGAACTCGGCCACCCGCAACTGGAGCTTGCCGATCCGGGCGGATTCGTTCGGGGCCTTGGCTCTTTCCGCGCCGGGAGACGACACGCTGATCGACGAAAACACGAACGCGAGCGCGACAAGCAGAAGCATCGCCGACAGTGAC
>JBMFUH010000299.1:0-7596 GCA_049966735.1 Isosphaeraceae bacterium | reverse complement strand
TTGACCACCACCGTGGCACGTCCGGGTGATCCGACTGCCGGCCCGGAAACGCAAGAACGACGTCTGGTTGCTCACCAACGTCCTGGAGTCCCAGCGTTTGTCGGCCGGATTGGCGGCACGATTCTACCGGATGAGGTGGGAAAGCGAGTGTTTTTTCAGAATATATAAACGAGTTGTGAAAGACGTGCGGCTGGTGAGCCGGACGGTGCCGACGGTTCTACGCGAAGCCGAGGTTTCCCTGCTGGCGTGCCAGCTCCTCTTGGGGCGAGGTGCGTTGGCCTTGAAAGTGGGAGGGAAGCAAGCGGGCCGTGATGAGTTGAAGTGTAGCGCTGCCGAGGCGCTCCGGGAGATCTGCCGCGAACTTGAGACGGCTCGTAAGCCGGTGCCGCGGAGCAGTTTTGCCAAACGGTTGCAACGGACCGGACGAGACCGACGGGAGCGAACAGGTCCCAAGATGAAAAAAGAGCCACCGCGACGGAAGAGCCATGAGGCTCCCAAACCGCCGCGTCCGAAGGTGCTCAGCGCGGCGCGACAGCGTCTGATCGAGGACTTAAACCTCAAGCAAGCGCCGGCCTAAGTTCTTTTGCAAATATGAGATACTCGAAGAATCGGTAGAATCTGTCAGCGGCGTTGGGGGCACTCACCTCGAAATGGTCATCGGCCCCCGGGTGCACGTGGACTTTGAATCCCGGCCGGTCGACAAGCGTCTCCAGCAAATCGGCTACCATCATGAACACCTCCGAGCGCGTTCTCCCCTGGGTCATCGCATCCAGGATGGGAATCTCGGCGAGCCAGAATTTGCCATCTTTGTAGACTCTACCGGCGAATCGCATGCTCAGTTTCTCCAGCTTCTGCCGCTTCATCTCCAAACTTTGCACCGATCCGTGCGCGACGTCAAACGTGCCCGGCGCAGCATCGAGGGTCGGGTAGAAAACCAGAATCGACGACGCCCCCTGCAAGCTCGCTTTCGTCTCCTTTAGAATAAACCGTGATCGAGTGGGACGAGGTTCCAAGCTCATGCAAATCTCGCTGATTGTCGCGATAAGTCGAACTGGCCTGATCGGCGCGGGGGGTGCCCTTCCCTGGAGGCTGCCGCGCGACCTCAAGCACTTTCGCAAGCTCACCTGGGGGAAGCCCATCATCATGGGCCGCAAGACGCACCAGACGCTCGGCCGGCCTCTGCCGGGCCGGACCAATATCGTGCTCACCCGCCAGGCTGATTTCTCGGCCCCGGGTTGTCTGGTCGCCCGAGACCGTGACGAGGCGATTGCCCTCGCGGAAGCAACGGGAGCCGCCCTGGCGATGATCATCGGCGGCAGCCAGGTCTACCGCGATTTCCTCCCGCTACATCCGACCCTGCACGTGACCCTGGTCGAGGGAGACTTCGAGGGAGACGTCTACTTCCCCGCGCGGGTGATCGGATCGCCGGACTGGGTTGTCACGCACCAAGAGCACTGGCCGGCCGATCTAGTCAACCGGCACCGGGCGACGTACATGATTCTGGAGCCGGTCGGCCGCCGAACACACTGATCCTCGCCGGAGATTCGCTTTCTCACGTGGTTTTGGGCGTCAACGCCTGGAGAATGGCCATTCCCCTGGGTGAGCCCAGACCGGTGCAAGGGTCCCAGCCAGGGCCCGCGCTGTAGTCGATGTTGCTGCCGGAGACGATGTCATTGAAGGCGTCTGGGTTCTGGTAGAGGAGCGGATTGACGAAGCCGACCGAGTGGCCGAGCTTCTGGTTGAGCCGGGCAATGAGTCCGGCCCACAAGGGCGCCACGGCGCTCGTGCCGCCGATGACAGTCGTCTGGCCGTCGACAAGAATGTTGTAGCCGGTCTGGGGATCGGCATCGCCGGCGACATCGGGCACGCCCCGACCCACCGGGCCCGGCGGATTGACGGCAGGAGGAACGCCGGCGGTCTTCTGATACTCGGGAAGGCCGAAGATCCGGCTGACGCCGCCTCCGGAGTGGTCTTCCCAGACCACCTCCTCGACGATCTTGGTTCCCGAGACCTCGAGTTTCGTCCCGCCGCAGCCCAGCGCGTAGGGACTGGAGGCCGGGAAATCGACGGTGGCCTGGTCCGGGTTGCTGGGATCGTCCCGCGAGCTGCTGTCGCCCGAGGCCACGCAGAACGTGACTCCCAGCGCGGCGGCTGCCTGAAGGATCTGGTTAATCTGGATGTCATTGGGACCACCGGGGTTTTCCGCGGAGCCCCAGCTCAACGAGATCACCCTGGGATTATGATCGCTGTCGTGCACGGTGTGATCGATCACATCCATGAACCCCTGAGCCGTATTGGGCGCGAAGTAGACCACGAACTTCGCCTTGGGCGCGATGGCGCCGGCGACCTCAATGTCGAGCATGACCTCGCCGTCGGCATTCTGGGGATCGCTGGGATCGGTTCCCGGGTCGTTGATGGCGCCATCGACCGACACCGCGACGATATCGGGTGTGGGCAGACCCAGTCCCTGGAAATAGGTATCCAAGTCGCTGGTCCGGAAGCCGCTGCCGTCGGGTGCTGAGAGTTCGATGATGCCGATCGTCTGGCCGGTGCCGTCGGCGTCGGGAAAGTCGTAGATTGCCGCGAGCTGGTTGGGATTGAAGCTCGTGGGAGCCAGATGAGCGGCGGCATAGCCGCGTGACGCCAGCGCCAGGCGGAAGTGAGGTCGGGCATAGGGTCTTGTGTCGAAGCCGACGATCGACTCGACGATCGGACCCAGCTCCGCCGGAACCTGGGCATGCTGATCGTTGCCGCGGTAGAGAGTTTTGCCGTGCTGGTAATCTTGCAGTTGCACGCCAAAGGCTTGCTCGACGGCCGTCACCGATCCGATCAGGCGGACGGCTCGGCGGGGAATGCTGACGCTGGTGACCGCCAGGCCGTGTTTGCTGGCAAAGGCCTTAACCTTCTCCAGGTCGGCCGGGTCTGCGCCATGCAGATTTGCATACTCCGCACGCGTCAGATACTGCCTGTGCGTGGGGAGCTTGGCGGCCAGCTCGTGCACGGTCTTCTGGAGCTGACTTTGCGGGTTGCGCGGCCGGACCCGAACCGTGAGGGTCACGACCGAGCCGGGATTGCTCCTCCCTTGCACCGTCGAGCCCGGAATGGGCGGAAGCAGACTCGCCTGGACCTTGACCGCCTTTGCCTAAGCCATGGTTTCACCCCTCTTGAACGCGTTTCACCGGAGCCGCCGCTGTCGAGCCACGGGCGGAGGAGTCGATCATAGCAGGGTCGAGCTGGAAATGTCTGGCTGATCCCTCGGCGCGTGCTTCGGAATGTAGACACAATCCGGCTCGGCCATGTAGGGGTTGCCCGTGACGTTGTAGGCGCGGGCGCGGCTGCCGCCGCAGAGATTGCGGTACTCGCACCAGCCGCACTTGCCCTCGAAGCTGTCCGGGTCGCGCAAACGGCGAAAGATGGGCGATTTTTGATACACGTCGACGACGTTGTTGAAGGGAAACATCCCACAAACGAGCGGCATGAATCCGCTGGGATGGATCAAGCCGGTATGACTGACGAACATCACCCCCTTGCCGTCGTTGATCCCCATCGTCAAGTAGCGCGGACGAGCGGAAGACGGGTGGGAGCGCGAGCCGTTGGCGCTCGCTAGCTTGTCCTCGATTCGCTTCCGGGCCACGAACCGGCGGTAATGCATCGCCTCGGTCGTCTTGATGCCGTAGGGCTGACGCAGCGATTGGGCGTGGAGCCGCTCGAACGCCTCTTCATACTGCTCGGCCGAGAGCCGCAGGTCGGCCGTGGCCCGGCCCACCGGGACGATGAAGAAGACCGACCAGAGGACGATCCGATGATGGGCCAGAAGGTCGGCAATCGCTTCGATCTGGTGAAAATTGCCCGGGTTGAGCGTCGTATTCACCTGGATCGGGATATCCAGATCGCGGGCGTCTCGCATGATGCGCTGGGTCTGCTCGAAACTGCCGGAGACCCCGCGCATCCGGTCATGGGTGGCCGCGTCGGCGCCATCGATGCTGACGGCCATCCGGTGAATACCCGCCGCCTTCAGCCGGCCGATCGCCTCGGTGGTCACCAGCGGCGTCGGCGACGGGGTGATCGCCGTCTCCAGGCCGTGGTCCGCCGAGTAGGAAATCAGGTCGTAAATGTCCTTGCGCTTGAGCGGATCTCCCCCGGTCAAGACCAGCATGGGCCGCACCGGGAAGCTGGCGATCTGGTCGATCAGCCGGCGGGAAAGCTCGCTCGTCAGTTCGTTTGGGTCGGACACGGGTTGAGCGCAGGCCCGGCAGTGCAGACAGACCAGGTCGCAGGCACGGGTGACCTCGTAGAAGACGATCATCGGGCTGAGATTGAAATCGCGCTCCGCCCACCGCCCCTCCACCCGCACCGGCGCAGCTTCCAGACCATTCATCAGATCAGTTCTCCCGGCGGCAATGTCGGGCCAGCACCATCCTTGACGCAATGGACATCAATATCCAGAATATTACAAGAATCGTCAGAAAGGTCAATGGCAGCGACTGCCGTCCGCACCCCGTTCGAGACCGGAGTTCATGACGGAAAACAAGATGACATCAAGGTTTGAGGCGAATGGTCCGGAACGTGATCGCTCGCTGGTCGTGGTTGTTGGAGGAGGGATCACCGGCCTGGCGGCCACCCATCGGCTGGGAGAGCTGGACCCACGGTTGCGGGTGCTCGTTCTGGAATCTTCCGCCCGGCCTGGAGGCGTCTTGCGGACGGTACGGACCGACGGGTTCCTGATCGAGGCCAGCGCCGATAGCTTTCTCACGGCGTTGCCGTACGGTTTGAACCTGTGCCGGCGGGTGGGGCTCGACGACGAGGTCATCCCGACCGACCCTGCGCACCGGCGTGCCTTCGTGGTCGCGCGCGGCCGCCTGGTGCCGATCCCGGACGGCCTGATGATCATGGCCCCCACGCGGCTCTGGCCGATGGTGACGACGCCCATCATGGGCCCCTGGGGCAAGCTGAGGATGGGCCTGGAATACTTCGTGAGGCCAGGCGACGGTCGCGACGAGAGCCTGGCGGCCTTTGCGCGGCGGCGTTTCGGCAAGGAGGCGTATGAACGCCTGATCCAGCCCCTGGTCGGGGGAATGTACACCGGCGATCCAGAGCGCCTGAGCGTGCAGGCGACGATGCCTCGGTTTCAGGAGATGGAAACGCACCACGGCAGCCTCATCCGCGGATCGCTCCGTGAGCGGGCCGCCCGGGGGAAATCCGCGTCGCGCACCGCGGGCAGCGGTGCCCGGTATGGCCTGTTCGTTGGCCTCCGGCGCGGGATGTCCAGCTTGATCGAGGCCCTCGTGCAGCGACTCCCGGATGACTCGATTCGCCGCGGCGTCACGGTCGAGCGGCTCGATCGGGGACTTGACGGCCGCTGGCTTCTCCACACTTCCGGCGCGGGCGATCCGGCCGTCCTCGAAGCCGACGCGGTCATCCTGGCAACTCCCGTGCGTGCGGCTGGACAACTGCTGACGACGGTTGATCAGGATCTTGCTGGAAAGCTCCGCCAGATTCCGTCGACCTCGTGTGCCATTGTCTCGCTGGCCTATCGTCGTGAACAGATCGCTCATCCGCTCGACGGTTTTGGCTTCGTGGTGCCGCATGTGGAGAAGAGGCAGATCCTCTCGGGCAGCTTCTCGAGTGTGAAGTTTCCCGGTCGCGGGCCCGACGGCACGGTGCTCTTGAGGGCCTTTCTGGGAGGTGCTTTCCATGCCGACATCCTCGATCATGACGATGACGACCTGGCTAACATCGCGGCGGCTGAGCTGGCTGGCTTGCTCGGTATCACAGGAAACCCGATCCTCCGCCAGATCAGCCGCTGGCCGCGGGTAATGCCGCAGTACGAGCTGGGCCATGTCGAACTGATCCGGTCGATCGAGTCGGCCATCGCAACTCACAGGGGCCTGGCGCTCGCTGGCAACGCCTACCACGGCGTCGGCGTGCCCCAGTGCATTCAAAGCGCCGAGCAGGCCGCCGAGCGGATCGTGCTCGAGCTGGGGCAAGCTGCCCCCAGCGAGACGGCGGGCACGCCGGGCGGACGTTGATTACTCCGGCTGGTCCCGTCAAAGGCCGTAGCTCTCGGCGGAGAAGAACTCGCCGTAAAGCTCGGTCATCTCGTCAATGAGCGCTGCTTCGGTGTCTGGTAGCGAGTCGAGCTCGTCGCCGATCCGGCGGAGCCAGTTTTGCTCTTTCGGGGCCAGCTTGAGGCTTCCCACGGTCTCGCCGTCGCGGAGGATCGCAATCGCTGCCTGGCCCGCGGCCACGGTGCGACGATACGTGTCCGGAGTGCTGATCACGGCATTCGCAATCCGGTGGACTGCCGAGGGCGAGAGGATGGCGGCTTGGGGGCTCAGCCACTGGTCCGATTCGGTCAGCCAGTCGCGCAGTCTGGATGCTTCCCCGCGCGCGGTGGCCACGTTCATGAGGCGGCAATCGTAGGCCAGCGTCTCGGCGTACGCTTCCGGGGCATTGCCGGAGAGGAGTCGGACGTTCTGAACCGATTCGTTGCTCCAGAGGTCGCACATCGCGGACGCGATGTTCCCCAAGGGGCTGAAGTGGGCACACGTCGCCGACTTGCCTTCCATGGCGATGGGACATCCGGTGATGGCCTTGATCATCGGCCCCTCATAAGCGCAATCCTTGGACGGGCCCACCGCTCCGTTCTCGAACGCCACCAGGCTGCGCGCGGCGCTCATCGCCCGGACCACGGCGGCCAGCACTTCGGGCAGCATCTTCTGATGGGCGAGCTGCATGGCCGTGTTGGCAAATCCGCAGGCGGTGTCGCCCCCGGCGATCACTCGGCGCTTGCCCTGGCCGCAGACGGCCGAAATCTGCTGCCAGAGCCAGGCCATGTCACGCGGCGCCAGGACTCCGAGCGCGAAGACGATGCCTCGAATGTTGCCGTAGAGCAGGGCCTGATCGTGCACCTCCTTGCTTCCCACCGATTCGATCGACAGGATGTCGGCTCCCGCGTCGCGGCAAAGCTCGAAAGACTGCTTGAGCTTCTCCCAGGCCGGGCCGCTCCGGAGCAGCGGCGGCTTGCCCTGGTCGCGAATGTCGGTGGGCGTCACGCGGAGCGCGCATTTGAGCCCGAGCTGTTCATGAGCCGTCTGGAGATGTCGATGAAGGATGGCCGTGATCTCGGCGCCCCACTGCGGCGTCTCGGTCATCGCCGGGAGCAGCTCAAATTCGAGGACGATCCCGGGAACCTGCAATGCGACTGCACGCTTGAGAATATTGCGGCCCATCTCCTCGTAGTGTTCGCGGATCCGGGCCCAGTTTTCCGGAACGACGTCGATGACGGGCAGTGTGAAGTTGACCTCGGGAAGGACCAATCCGTCGCCGATCTTCAGGTCGAAGCCGCAAGTGACCGGCCTCTTGGAGCGGCCGAAGACGAGGTCGTGAGGATCGGTGTACGCCAGGCTGGAATAGCGCTGTGCCATTGAAAGAAGCTCCTGGCCCAGATGGACTTCCCGAACGAGCCTGTTGCCACAATGCCTGGCTTCGGCATGGGGCCGCCTGGTGTTTCGCTTGCCCGATGAACACTGGAGCCCTCATCCTAGAGCGGTTTACCCATGTGTTGCGCACAGCCCCGCGAGTCGGAACCAACCA
>JBMFUH010000298.1:0-7600 GCA_049966735.1 Isosphaeraceae bacterium | reverse complement strand
AATTGCCGGAGTGACCGGCAACCGACCAGCCGGGATGGGACCGGGGGGCGCTGCGAAGCGATCTCCATCGCGGTTGGAATGGCCGTCTGGTTCGCTTGCTTGAAATGTGTTACCCCCGAAGCATTCCCGCGCGAATGGTTCGGCGCCGTGACAAACCGTACGAAAGGATCATACTGATGGACAGTCCACGATGTCACCGGGGTTTTACCCTGATCGAGCTCCTCGTTGTCATCGCGATCATCGCCGTCTTGATTGCGCTGCTCCTGCCGGCGGTGCAATCGGCCCGCGAGGCGGCCCGCCGCGCCCAGTGCGTCAACAACCTGAAGCAGATCACCCTGGCGATCGCTAACTACGTCGATGTCAACGGCTCGACGCCGCTGCATGAGTACCGTTACACCTACGAGCAAGGAGACACCTCGCGCGGTTACTCCGGCGACCACTCCTGGTTCTGCGGCATCATGCCCTTCATGGAGCAGTCGGTCCTGTTCAACGCCATGAACCTCTCTTATACGGAGGAGTGGGCCTACTCGGGAGCCGTCACCGGGCCCAGCCCGGTGGACATGACCGTTTACAAGGCCAGCGTGGCGACGCTTCTTTGCCCCTCCGACGGCATCAATAACCTTTGCTCGGGCGACACGAGCGCCTCTTACCCCCTGGGCAACTTCAACTATGTGGGCAACACGGGGCATCCCCGGAACATCCTCTTGCCCGGCGATCCGCCGACCGGCGGGAATGTTCCGCCTTTGACCGGCATCATGTCGATGGACCGGATGTACGTGCAGCAGGGCTCGTGCCGTAGCGCGGCGTTTGCCGCGACCACGAACCTGGCCGTCAAGCTCGCCAGCATCACGGACGGCACCTCGAACACGGCCGCGGTCAGTGAATCGCTGGTGAATGATGGATCGGGCAACTCCAATGACGTCCGCCGCTTACTGGGCTACACGAATTCGGCGCTGGTCGAGCAGATCGATGTGCCGGCCTTGCTTGTTGTTCAGGACGCGCTGGCCAATTTCCAGAACTGGCAACCCTGGAGCATCTACAAGGGGCTGACCTGGGCTTATACCGATGCCTGGGAGAGGCACGTCTACTCTCACCTGCTTCCTCCCAATGCGCCACCGGTGACGACGTATAGCACGAACACGTTTCGCTGCTCTGAAGGAGATAGCGCCATGCCCCCCACAAGCAACCATCCGGGAGGCGTGAATGTTTCCTTCATGGACGGGTCGGTGCATTTCATCAAGAATAGCGTTAGCCTCACGGCCTGGTGGGCGATGGGCACGCGTGGCCATGGCGAGATCATCTCCGCCGATTCCTACTGAAAACGACGTGAAGGAGCTTTCGACGTGAGTTCGGCGCGCAGGTTTCGGCCAGCGGTGATCGTGCCGCTGGCTGCATTACTGTTCTTCGCTCAGGGATGTGGCCAGGGCCCCGAGTTCACCCCGGAAACCCAGTACACTCCGGAGTCGCTGGCCCAGGAGCTAGCTTTTCGCTTCAATGCCCTTTCCCCTTCGGGAAAATCCTCGACGCGAGCCCGGAGACCCGGAAAGAAGGCCGTGGATTCGAAAGCGGACGAAAAGAGCTTAACCAAGTCTGCGGCCAAGGCCGCGACGAAGCAAGAGCTTCCGAAGACGGTCGACGATGTTCTTGACGATATCGAAGCCAAGGCCGGCCTGATCAAGGGAATAGCCCGGTCGGATGTCATCAGCAAGATGATCGATGCTTTGTCCGGGGACAGTTCGCTGCCCGAGCGTGACCGGCAGATGCTGGTCGGGAAACTGAGGGAGTTCGGCGGCGGATAAGTGAGTGACCCCGCAGCCTCATTTCGACCGCACCGCGAACGGGTCACTCGTCTCATCCCATGCGCCACCCTGCGCCAGCACCGGATAGATGGCCGCGGGAAAGCAGAGGCTCTGATAGACGGTGAACTCATTCCACTGGATGGAGCCCAGGTTGTCGATGTACTTTCGCTCGCGGGGGAGTGTTTTCACGTCCGGAACCGACACCCCTCTGCCCGATCCGCCGGGACCGAACACCAGGACGCCCGGCCGAGGTCCCCAGCCCTTGCTCTTGGTGAACGCCGATTCGCGGTCGTGCGGGTTGTGGACTCGATTGAAGCCGATGCCGCAGACGTAGCACTTGCCGATCGGGTTGAGGCCCTGATCGTAGTCCATGAGCTGGCTCACTGCATCGATGTATTTCTGATCGTGGGTCAGAGCCCAGTAAAGTAGACAGGGGTAGGCGTACTGCCCCTGAGCCGTATTGCTTCCCCACCACCTGAGTGAAGCGGGCGTGCCGACCGGGTAGGCGTTTGCCTCGAGGTAACCGATCTCCTTGTCGGCGGCCGCCTTGATCGCCGCTTTGAAGCGGGCCGCAACGGTCGGGTCGGTGGGGCGCTCCTTCTCGATGATGTACGAGAAGAAGAATGAGGCCAGCCAGCCGCCGCCGGCGAATGACTCGGGAGCATGGTTGAACGTGTCGGCGTAGCCGCCGGCTTTCTCCGACAGCTCCTTCACTGTCTGGTGGGCAGCTTCGTCGCCCGTCAAAAGGTACTTCTGCACGGCATAGTAAATACGGTGCGTCGGCCGCGCAGTGGGCCCGGCGGCGGCCATCGCCAGCTCGGCGTGCTTCTGCAACTGAAGAGCACGCTCCGGCTTGTAGGGCTTGACGAGGCGGGCAAGGTGCATGAACATCCCGGCCGCGAACCCCGCCGAACGCGTGTCGAGCACCTCGGTGCCGAAGCGTTTCGTCTCTTTGTCGTAGGTGGTGAAGGGAGAATAACCCTGCGTCTCGGTGCCCCAGTGGATCGCGCCGGAGGGCTCTTGCATGTACTCCCAGAACATACTGCCCCAGTCCGCCTCGTCGATGATGTCGGGTATACCGTTGCCCTTCCCCAGGATGTTGTATTGCTCGTCGAACCGGTCGGGAATGTTGTACTGGAGATCAGTGAAGAACTGGGGAAACGCCTCGTAGGTGGACAGGAGCGTCGCCGTGACATCCATGTGGTAGGTGCGACGGTCCGCGTCTCCCGCATCGTGGTAGCCGCCGTAGGCGGTGAACGTGGGCTCGTCGCCCTTCACGACGAGGCGTGCCTCGCCGATCCTGGCGTTGGTCTTGTAAACGGTCGTGTGGCATGGATGCATCTTGATGTCCCATGCATAAGGGGCCCTGATGGGGCAACCGCAGCGCTGGTGGTAGAGCGAGCGGAACGACACATGAGCAAGCCGTCGCGAGAAATCGCCGCCGACTCCAAAGGGATAGGAGCAACCATAGCCCGTCACGGCAACCTTGTAGGGCCCTCCTTCGGGAACGCCTGACAGGTCGATCCGGTAGACGAAATCACCCGAGGACGCATCCTTGCCGATTTCCCGCAGAGTCCCTTGGGCGACCGCCTCGCCGTCGGCCAGGCGAAAAACGGAATAGCTCGGCAGGCTGCCGCTGATTTGCTTGCCGCCGCCGTCACCCAGCCAGATGGCAAAGTTGGCGTACCGGACCTTTGACAGCGCGCAATAGGCATTCTGGTTCGTCTTGATCGACTCGCAGAAAATCTTGTGGTCGTCGAACACGAAGGTCGCGTCGCCGTGTGGGGTTTGCAGGGTGTAACTCGTTCCGTTCACGAGCGTCGGCACCTGCAAGTAAATGTGATGATCGCAGGAGTCCGCCTCGGTGACGAACTTGTGCAGGAACGCTACAGGCCGACCATTGAGCTTCCAGGAAGAGAGGTCGGACGTGTCGACCTCATTCGCTTTGATGATCGTGCTCTTGAAATAGACGACAAGCACGTTGTTCGAGGCGGTGCGAATCTCCTTGAGCGCGAGCTCAGCGTCTGCTGACGCCGTGGAACAGAGCACGAGGGCGAGTGGAAGCAAACTTCTCATGAGAATGTCCTTCGCGAGGATGTCCCATCCGCCGTGGAACGTGGGAGAGATCGGTGTGGCCCTCATTGTTCGATGATACCGCATCATCCGGCGCTCAGCATCACCCTGAACTCTTGCTCGATCAAAACCCCTCGATCGAATAAGGAACGGGGCGGAAATCACTTGCCGATTTCCGTTCGGCAAGAAGCTGGAGACCTTGCCACAACATGGTCGTTTCTCGCTTGAAATCCAACACTGTAGTACACCACGATTGCGATGTCGCGCCGGTTTGCCTTGGTGAAACGAGAAGGCAACGCAGTCATGCATGCTCCGCTGTTGTGGATTTCCCCACGCGGCGTGGTTTGCGCCGCTTGCGCCAGCCGCTCGATCTCCGAACCGGAGAGGCCGATGCGGATTTCTCCGTCGAGAATGGCGATCGTGCGGGGGATCGCTGCCTGCTCGCGCACGGCAACCTCCATGGCGAGTGCCGTGGCCAGGTTGTCGGGCCAGGGAAGCCCCTGGGCAATGACCGTTGATTCCAGGACGACGACCGGGCGATTTGCGTCCTCGGCCCGTATTACCTCTGGGACACGAAATGGAACCTGCGTAGTCATGATTTCACCCCGGAAAGCTCGGGCCGTCCTTCTTCTGAATGACTTCGGTTCGTCATGCATGGCGCATTCGATCGTAAAAGATCAAGCGATTGGTTTCGACGTGCTTGGCGGACATGCGCAATGAATGAATGGCTGATCTGGAAAAATCGTTTGCCTTTGTCCGGAATGTAGTCCACCAACGCGTACTTAAGAGTAGAGTCGACTCTTCGTGGTCGCCGGCGGTGGACTGGCAGGAACCTGGCGTCACGGCTTTCGGTTCGATCTCGACGCGCACACATGGAGGTTTGATGGTGTTCGAGGCTGATCGTTGGCGAATTTGTCGCATTGACGCCACGATATACTGGCCGCTGGTGATAGAATGATGGAAACTCGGGAAATAGGGGGCGAGGCAAGCACCATGGCAATTGAGTCCTTGGCTTCAAGAGCCAAGCCCGAAGGAGAGCAGACGGAAACGACGCTCAACTGGAAGTCCCGGAACGAATCGATGCGAGTGATACTGGATGTTCTGCAAGGGCCTCGTCAGGGTCGATCGTTCACGTTCGACCGTCACGACACGTTCATCGTGGGCCGATCGCGCTTTGTGCATTGTTCGATGCCGGAAGATATGGCGCTCTCACGTGATCACTTCATGATCGAGATTAACCCGCCACTTTGCGAGCTGCGCGACCTGGGCAGCACGAACGGGACGTTCGTCAACAACACGCGGATCGAGCGGACGCGGCTGGCCTCCGGGGACGTGATCGCGGCGGGGCAAAGCGTCTTCCGCGTGCGGGTCGATCTGACTCCGCTCTCCAGCAGCGATCCGGATAGGGTGGGGGATTCGCTGCTCGGCCCGAGTTCCGTTCCCGTCATTCGCTGTGCCGGTTGCGGCATCGTGGCGCCTCAGAACGTCACCGTCTCCGGTTCGTCCCGCGGCGATGTCAACGAGTCCATCGAATGGTGGTGCTCGCTGTGCCGCTCCGAGTCGGCCGCGCTGCCCCAACTCGTTCCCCACTTCACGACCCTGCGCGAGATTGGCCGCGGGGCCATGGGCGTGGTCTATCAGGCCCGCCACGTCCATACCGGGCAGATGGTCGCGCTCAAGGTCATCATGCCCGAGACGGCGACCACGCGCACGGCGATCGACCGCTTCTACCGCGAGATGTCGGTGATCAGCCAGCTTCGTCATCCCAACATCGTCGAGTGGTACGAGCAAGGGATGACGCGCGGCCAGTTCTGGTTCGCCATGGAGTTCGTGGCCGGTACGAACCTGGAGGCGCTCGCCAAGGAGAAGCCCGGTCAATATCCCACGACCCAGGCTTGCAGGCTGACCTGCCAGATCTTGAAGGGGCTGGAGCAGGCGCACCGGATGGGCTTCGTCCACCGCGACATCAAGCCAGAGAACATCCTGATCGGTCACACCTCCGAGGGACTGCTGGCCAAGATCTCCGATTTCGGCCTGGCCAAGAGCTTCCGCGGCGTGGGGCTGTCGGGTTTGACGTTCTCCGGCGAGATGCGCGGCACCGTTCCGTTCATGCCTCCCGAGCAGATGCTCGACTTCAAGACCGTCACTCCTCTGGCCGACCTTTACGCCACGGCGGCCACGCTCTACTACCTGCTCTCTTGCAAGTTCATCTACGACGAGCCGGAAGGGGGCGGCGACCTGATTCGGATGCTCCTGGAAGAGCAGCCGGTCCCCATCCGCAAGCGGCGGGCCGACGTCCCAGCCGGGCTGGCGGGCGTCATCGAGAAATGCCTGGCCCGCGACCCCAAGGAACGTTTCACCAACGCCGCCTCGATGCGGCAGGCACTCAAGGCGTTTTGCTGATCATTCGCCAGCGTGGGTTGATTTCGGCGACCGAGATGGCGGTTTCCGCTCCTGCAAAACCAGTGTGCCCAGGTCGCGGTTCTCGCCGGGCTTGATGTCCAAGACGGGCACATGAGCACCACGGCCTCCCCGGGTCGCGGCCGTGACGTAGAGGTCCGAACCAGGGATCAGAGTGTCAAGAGTGAACGCGCCATTGCTCTCGGGCTGTTCCTTGAGCAGGTTCATGTGTCGCTGGCCCAGGATGTTCGCATAGAACTCGACCAGGTCCTGGTTCTGGAGGTCTCGCTCGGACAGGTGCTTGCGATCCTGGGCCAGGACCAGGTTAGCGTAGACCTGGCACGATTGGGGGACGGCCCCGCTCACCTTGCCGTGAACCGAGGCCGTGGGCTGGAGGTGGACGTCGATGGGGCCAGGGTGATTGGCGTCGTACTTCAGCGTGGCGATGGCGCCCAGCTTCCGTTCGGGCTGGAGGAACCAGACCCGGTAGGTCTTCTGGGGATCAGCGCCGCGGATTCGGAACGGGCTGTCGAAGATCTCTTGTCCCTGGTTCCAGACGTCGATCAGGCAGGCGCTGATTCCCGGATAGAATGCAACGACGTCTGGAACGACAGCTCCAGATTGGTCCACCACGCGGGCCTCGATGGTCACGCCCTTGCGGACGTTGATCTCGACCGGCTTCGGCTCGCCATCCTTGGGGATGTTCACGCTGATCGAGCCATGGGGGTAGGCAAGCCTGCCGTACATCGTGGCCGTGATCGGGATTCGCATGGCGTCCGGGTCGGGAACCTCCACAACCAGCATCCCGTCTCCGGCCAGGCCGGTGATCGTGAACTTACCCTCGCGATCCGTCAGCACGGTGTTGCGAAAGTCATATCTGTACTTATCTTTCGGATTCTTTTGTGATGTCTGGTACATGACCGCCGCGCCCGGGATGGGTTTCTTCGTGTCGCGGTCGATCACCCGCCCGGAGATCAGGCGTCCCTTCTCCAGAGCGAAGTTGACCTCCAGAAACTTCGCTCCGGCGGGCCAGCCTTGAGTGCCACCGGCGGGAAGGTAGCCGGAATCGGCCCTGGGATAGACGTTCGTCATGTACGATAGACCACGATGGCCCGAGATCCGGAACCGGCCGTCGGCGTCGGTCTTGCCCCGGAAGCCGTATCCGCCATGGCTCCTCATGGGAATCATCTCGACGAGCATCCCCGCCAGCGGCTTGCCCGTTTCCTTGTCCGTCACGCGGCCCTGCACCGGCCGGGCCGGCTCGAGCGTGTGGGTGAAGGTGGGCTGCACCGGCACGATCTCGAACGCCTTGAGCTCCGGCGCAATCG